>URVL01000118.1 GCA_900551265.1 uncultured Eubacteriales bacterium
CGAGGTAACTCCGTTCTCCGCAATTCATCCCTATATCCTCATCCGCCCATTGATGCTTAAACGATATATTAGAAAAAAGCTCCGAAAGTTTTTTCAGAATAGAATGCGGCGCAGACCAAGCTGTTTCAAATGTCAATTCTTTACAACCGCTGTAGTCGGTATATTTATCATACCCGTATGCGTTCCATTTTGTTCCCCAATTGGCGACAGACCACTCATACCATGTAGGCGAGCCGTACTGCCGAATGTTCTGCCAAGCAATTTTTCCAAGCTCCCATTCCTCTTTTACAATATCTGTTCGCTGACTTAAAAAAGCATTTTTGCTGTCAACAGGTATATTTTCAAGCGCCTTTTCCGCGTCCTCGGCAGAACGCCCGAAAGTATACATATCTATAAATTCCTTATACGCCTTGAGTCCGCGGTTGGTTTTACTGCCTGCCTCAATATTCAGACTTTTCGGCATAGGTATAATCTTATTGAAATCAACCGTGCCTATACCGTACTCATCGGTTTTTATTGACTCCAGCATAGTCTTGATCTGCCGGGCGTCACCGCTGTATTCAATACGGTTTTCCACATGATTCGGCATATAGTTTTCACTCCTTGATAATTTTATATTTTTCATTTACTGCTTTAAGCCTGGAGAGAATATCCACCAGCACCGGCACCATAATACTGTTGCCGGCCAGCTTATACAGCTTACTGTCGGACAGTCCGAGTTCGTTTCGCAATTTATAAAACTGTGCGTCGGAAAATCCCATAAGCCGGAAACACTCCTGCGGATGCAACTTCCGAATCCATCCGCGGTGAAATATACCGTGGCGATCCACCACGGTAAGGCAATAAGACGGAGCCCCGTTTGGGCGAAATCGCGGGCCGTTCTGCCGGACGGTTTCCCGGTCGGGATTGATGATGGGATAAACACCGTCATACTCGAAAAATACGGCGGAATGTTCGCCCTTACGGTGACTCATACCCGAATCCTGACGGGCGGTGATACACCGTTCCGTATCGGTGAATTTTGAGTTTTCATTGTAATCCACCAGATACAGACCCGTCCTGCCTCCGAAGCCGCCACAGGAGGCCGTCTGTGTTATGGCTGCTCCGCCTGCGTCGTAGACTCGCTTTCCCTGAGGCTGATGATCTGTGAGTTCGGAAAGAGCTTTTCCGCCTTTTCTCTCGATAGGTAGTATTTCTCCGGCACATCGTGGATCAAGATATCCGACAAGGAACACGCGCTTTCGGCTTTGGGGAAGGTAAGCCGCGCCGTCAATACATTGCCATTCGCACAGATACCCCAATCGAGATAACTCACTGAGGATCGCGGTAAAAACTCGGCCTTCGCAAATCGTGCGGATCGGGGGTACATTCTCAAACACGAAATATGCAGGGTGTTTCGCTGCAAGTATTCGGGAAAGCTCAAAGAAGAGAGTTCCCCGTGGATCGTCGAAAGCCCTTCTTGCTCCGGCAGCGCTGAAGGCGACGCATGGGAAACCTCCGACAAGAAGGTCAAAATCAGGGATTTCATCGGTGTTGACTGCTCTTGCATCATTACAAAAATATTCTCCTTCCGTTTTGTATAGAGTGCGGTAGGCTGCGACGGCGGTGGGATCGTTGTCGCAGTAGCCCACAAAAGAAAAACCGCCGATTTGCTCGGCGGCGGTGCGGAATGCGCTCATTCCGCAGAACATATCCAAAACCTTGATCGGCATAGGTCATCCGACCGATACCGTTTTTTTCTGTTTTTTCCCCCGCTTTCCTTACATTGTCATACCGAATTCCTCGGATTCGTTTTCATCCTCGGTTTCCTCATCCATATCCTCGCTGCCGGCCTGTTCCTCGGCAAGCTCCTCATCGGTGAGCTTGCGGAAGGAGTCCTCGCCGGGGATGATACCG
This sequence comes from uncultured Eubacteriales bacterium, assembly GCA_900551265.1. Taxonomy (GTDB): domain Bacteria; phylum Bacillota; class Clostridia; order Oscillospirales; family QAMX01; genus Allobutyricicoccus; species Allobutyricicoccus pentlandensis. Next base: position 1,897 of record URVL01000118.1, read on the forward strand.
AGTTGCCTGCCGTTATCGAATTTGCAGTGAATGGCAGACATATCATCCACTGTTATTACAGTGCCGCGCATATTGTCCTCAACAGGTCGGGGATCGTCGCCCATGTGCAAAAGCAGGATCCGTGTTCCTTCGGGATACATTTCTCTGTACCTCTGTGCCTGTCTGTACAGGCGGTCATATTCGTTCAATTTATTTTCCTCCGTGTTAACTCAAAGTTTTTTATTCTGCGGTTTTACAATCATATCTGTATCCCTCCCATCTGTGTTTCGGTGTTTTGCAGATATTCACTGAACTCGCTCTCGGTCATCATGGCGTAATCATCGCCGCTGTTCCAGAAGGAGACGAACAGTTCGCCGTCCATGGTGTCAATGGGCTGCTGCTCGAAACCCTCACAAAGACCGTCCTTATGTAGAATTCTACATAAAGACGGTTATGTGCCGTATTTTAATATGTTGAAAAGGAGCCGAAATGCGTAGTGTTTATCACGATTTCGGCTCCTTTTATTCAACATAAAAAGGGCAGAGTCACAGACTGTTGAGAAATCCCATAAGGGCAACATCTGATGTCCAGTCAGGAAGATCGGTGGCATTCAGTTCGGGATATGCTCTTTCTAAAGCATCACGCATCTGTTCAATATTAATCCTTGCATATATATTTGTGGTTTCCATCATGGTATGACCTAAAAAGTCTCGGATATATATCATATCCACACCCGCCTGAACCAGATGCATAGCTTTTGTATGCCTAAAAATATGAGGAGTAACTTTTTGTGGGATGAATTCGCAATGTTGACGCGCGATTGTCACATATTTGTTGATAAGATGATTAATCGCAGTTCTGGTCAGTGGTTCGTGTCGCTTGTTGTAAAACAGCGGCGAATCATCATTGGCGATAACACTGCAATGAAATTCATTAATATACCACTTTAACATTTCCGAAGTATTATCCATTAAAACCACTCCCCTCGTTTTCCTGCCCTTTCCGGTCAGAGTAATATACGGCTTTTCTTCAAGAAATAAATCTCTGATTTTCAGGTCACACAACTCCTGAACGCGAGCCCCTGTGTCATAGAGAACACTAAGCAGCGTCAAGTCACGCCGACCCTGACGTTTGTTTGTATTGATAGCACCGAGTATTGCTTTCAATGCATCTTTACTAAGATACTCAATCATAGGCTTTGCATACTTTTTGTAAGGAATGGCAAGTATTCTTTGATACTCAAAAATATAGGTAGGTTCTTCCGTTTGAAGATATTTGCAAAAAGCGTGAATTGCACTTAAACGTTGATTAATCGTACAATTTCCGGCGTTCCTTTCAATTTCAAGATATTTTAGAAATCCTAATACAAAATCACGATTAAACCGTTCGAGTGTCAATCTTGATGAAGGCATATGCAATTCATCTTCAAAATATTTGATCATCAATTTAAAAGTATCTCTGTATGAACGAATTGTATTTACAGAAAAATTTCGTATTCCGGACAAATAGATTGAAAGATATCTTGTAAGCTGATAAGCAAAATCTGTGGGTTTACTCACATTCATCACCCCACACTTCGGGAATAACGCTACCTAAAGTTGCATTGAGCTTTTCACCGATATCAGGATACATATTCTTTGTAAGTCTCAGATAATATTCTGTATACTTAAAAAAAGAATGTCCCATATATGTTTTTAGAATTGGATAATACGTGTTCATATCTGCACCCCGTTGAACAAGGTTTTTCAAACAATTAACAGCAAAGGTATGGCGAAAATCATAAATACGGGGACCCTTTCCACGACCGCCGTAAGATATACCCGCTTGAAATAAGAATTTGCGAAAATTAGCATTCAAGTTATTGTTAGTTATCGGTTTTCCATGATATCCCGGAAAGAACGGTGCATTACTCTTAAAATCCACATGAACTATCGGAGCATATTCCAGATACATTGACAAAAGTGATTTTGATAAAGGTACAATTCTATCGGTATCGTATTTTGACGCCAGAATTGTTAATGTGCCTTTTTCCAAATCAACATCTTTAGCTTTCAGGTTAGTTGCCTCTCCCGGTCTTAAACCGCAACAGTATATCGTGCGAAAAATTAAAGGCATAACCAATTGACGATATGGTACCTCGGGTGAGAAATGACAATTATGATCGGTACAGTAGAAAAATCTTTTTAATTCTTCATCAGAATAAATGTGCGGCACATACTTCATTTCTTTACCGAGAGTATTAGTCGGAAAAACATAGGCTTTTTGACCAAGCTTATTCATATACATTGCTAAATGAGCAACAGGAGTTATCCTATGGCGGACAGTGGCAATTTTCTCAAATGAGCGTTTTGCTGCCCATATATCGGTCATTTCCTTTGTGATAGTAGTTTCATTAGGAAAATTTTCACTAATCATCGTATCGAATTTCACCAGCTTTTCTATTTGAGCTTTGTAAATATAGCCAAGTGCTTGCTTTTGCTCAATTAAGCCCTCAATATATGGAGCCAGCAGACTTTTAAAATCACTCATACTTACACCTCGGGAATCTCTAACGCGCAATCCCGTAATAATTCCACGCCGGTTTTTAAATAGATAGCTGTTGAATCTTCGCTTCTATGACCAAGTGTTGCACTGATGTTGCTGAATTTTTCACGGTTTTCAACCATTGTCGAGGCTAACGTGTGCCTCAATGAGTGCATTCCGCATTTGTGGGTGTTTACAGATGTTAGATGAGCCAAGTTCATATATTTCCTCACCATTCTGCTATGGCGATTACCTTGATCAAATTCTTTGAATGGAGCAACATGTGTAACGAAGATATATGGAGTGTCAATTTTAGGTCTGCCGTTTTGGATATAGTCAATCAAAGCCCAGCCAACATCTTTCAGTAAAGGTAAAGAAATCCGATGCTGTGTTTTTCCCTGAACAAAATCAATCCGTTGGTTACTCCAGTCAATATTGCTGAATTTAAGATTGCACAAATCTCCGATTCTAATACCAAGTCTGGCAACTATAAGGAGCATAGCATAATCTCTTTTGCCGGTCGGATTGCCGCGATCAATAACAGAAAGCAGTTTCAAAACTTCATCATGCTGCCAAACAGATGGAATTCGTGTTTGACTCTTTACTTTAAGCGGAATGATTGAGTCTCCGAGATTTTTGCCGATACAATTTTCCATGTATAAATATCTGAAAAACGCTCTTAATCCACCCAAACAGTTTTTGATTGTGGATTTACTGTATTGCGTCAGGGTGAGAATAAACTGATTAATAACCATTTCATCAATATCATTAATATTTGTAAGTCCTGTATTTTCACAATGCTCAAGAAAAAGCGTTGCGTATTTTCGGTAAATATCAGCGCACCCTTTTGAATATCCAAAGCCAATATAATACTTGTGAAAATCATCAATTGCATTGGCGAATTCCGATATTGAAAGACATTCGGTTTTCGCTAAATATCTATTTTCCGGAATACGATTTTCATTCAAATCTTTTAGGATTTTACAAATTCGGCAAATCTGGGAAAGATAATGATTATCACAACTGTGAAATGAATAATAATCATGAATATCATATTTTTCCGCAACATATTTCGCAATAGCTTCGTCGGAATAATACCCATCGTTGTTACGATTGCAATAATCAATCATGCCGTTTAGGGCATACCTGTAATTATCTTGATTGTTTTTTGCACATTTTCTTTCAATAAGATAATTCATTAATTGTTTTTTCAATACTTCCATTGGCTTGTTATCTGTCATAAATATGACCACCTTTCTTTAAGATATCTCCATTATATCAAAAGAACGGTGGATTTTTTATGTTGAATAAAAAGAGCCGAAATCGTGATAAACACTACGCATTTCGGCTCCTTTTCAACATATTAAAATACGGCACATAACCGTCCGAACACTGACCGGTGAGCCAATCTCGGAGTGCTTCCGTTTTCTCTGCCGTGAGCGCTTCCTTGAGGCTGCAGTCGATTCGTCCGAACAGCCTGCCACCGTGCAGCTCCACCGACCACACCGCCGAGGTCAGCTTTTCGCTCACGCCGTCATCCTTGTTATAGTAGGCTGCCATATCGTTTTCGTCATTGGCGGTGTATTTCTTTAATGCGTCGGCGATCTCATCGGCGCTGTCGGCAAGGTAGGAATCTCCGACCGTGAACATATCTCCGTCGCCCTCGTCAATGTTCCCGACAAGCGGACAGAAAAATACAGCCTTTACAGGTCCTGCATCCTGCGTCATTTGGCGAACAGCGGCGACTACCTCATCCATAGATCTGTATTGGTCGTAGATGATATTCTGTTCGAGTTCCTCTTTGATGTCCTCGCTTGCCGCCCCAATAACAAGCGTCAGTATATTGGCTTCGGCTACGGTGTTTTTCTCGTTCAGCGTGAGGAGCAGATGCTGACCGAAGTCGCTCTCACTATACAGCTTTACGCCTATATCCTCGTCTTCGTTGTCCGTCAACGGAATCTGTTTCGGTGACTTCGCAATGCCGATAGATTGCAGCTTTGTGTAAACACTATAAATGTCGCAAGGAAAATCCAAAACAAGTGTATTATCTTTATTCCGTATAATTGCGGTTATCATATTCAAATTTCTCCCATCGTCATAGGCTTGTCCTGATATAAAATTTCAGACAAATCTGTATCTGTATCGTTATAGATAAAGTTGCCGCCGACAAATTTGCCGCCGTATTCCTCGGCGATATGCTCTCCGAAACCGTTAAAATCGAAGTAGTCTTCCAATTCGGGATGCAAGGCATAACAATCGTTATTGTCGACAATATATCTGCCGACATCCTCGTAATCGCTAACATCTTCAATAACCTTGAAGCAACCGATATTTTCAGCAAGCCGTGCAAGCTGCCCTGCCTCCTCGACCTCAGCGTATTCCGCAACCAACCATAATTTTTTCAAGTCTGTATCGGCACTGTTTATAGCGTTTGTAAGCCCGTTCAGCTCATACACACCCTCATCTGCGGCAATTTGCTTGAACCTCTCAAACCATTTGGGATTGTTGACGCTGAAATCCTCTAATGTAATTTTCGCATTTTCAAGGGCAGTTCCGAGCCTTGCCAACGCCTTGTCTATGGCCTTTTCCTCGCATGGCAGATACAGATATTCACTTTTTCCGTTATAATCCGCCCTTGCAATGCAAAGCACATCCGAGTCATACACATACGGCGGAAAGACCTGTCCGTCATACAGCTTTTGAAACGGAGTGCTTTCATCAACAAACAGTAAGCCATGTTCGGTAAAAACGCCCTTGCCGGATTGAATCAGTTTTCGTCCGAATTCTGCATATTTCGGGTCGTCCTCATCATCGGCAGGCAGACAGCCCTTGACCGTGAGCAGATACTCTCTGCCGATCTTGCCCATAT
>URVL01000119.1 GCA_900551265.1 uncultured Eubacteriales bacterium
ATGATCATGGGACGTTCCGGATGTGGAAAGTCTACATTGCTGAATATTTTAGGATGCATCGATACCTTTGACGAAGGTGAATACTTTTTTTTCGGCACAGATATTCGTTCTCTAACCCCCAATAAACTGGCAAAGCTCCGTAGAGATACAATTGGGTACATCTATCAGTCCTACAATTTAATTGATGAACTCAACTGCCTGAATAACGTAGAACTTGTACAGGGGTATGCAGGCATTTCCTCAAAGGAACGCCGAAAAAACGCACAGGAGCTGCTAAAGAGAGTCGGATTAATGGAAAAGGCAAAGGCGTATCCGCAGCAACTATCTGGCGGACAGCAACAGAGAGTCGCGATCGCACGCGCCATATCGAACCGTCCGGCATTACTGTTAGCAGATGAGCCGACTGGAAATCTGGATTCCGGTACGGGAATCCAGGTGATGGAGCTGTTAAGGCGGCTAAATCACGAAGGCATTACAATCGTTATGGTTACACATGATAAAGAGTTAACGTCTTATGCTACTCGCGTTATCCATATGAGTGACGGCAGATTGATATAATGGTTCCGGCAATACTGCAAATTTAGGGAGTTGCGCATAACGGATTTCCAGAGGCCCTTGGGTCAACATTCACAAGTGATGTCCCGCCGGGTCATGCGGGAAGAGTTCATCACGTCGGATTTTGCGTTGCCTTGCAAGGTAAACAGCTGCGCATCCGTGGGTCATTAGGTTATGATGGAAAATGAGATGCAGCGTATCTTTGCCGCCGCAGAAAACAGCGGGACAGCAAAAACAGCGCCGTTTTATACGGCGCTGTTTACATATTGTCGAAGAAGTTATTTGTGGAATATATTAATTTTAGCTGTTTACTATTAAAAAGTTCTCGAATATGTACGACACGTACTTATTCGAGAACTTTTTTGGTGGAGACTACTGAACTCGAATCAGTGACCTCCTGCGTGTGAAGCAGGCGCTCTAACCAACTGAGCTAAGCCTCCTTATAAAAATGGTGACCCGGACGAGAATCGAACTCGTGTTACCGCCGTGAAAGGGCGGTGTCTTAACCGCTTGACCACCGGGCCACATTTTATAGACCGGAAGCAGAGGAAGAAACCTCTGCCTTCGGTGCTTGGTAGCGGCAGTCGGATTTGAACCAACGACCTGCCGGGTATGAACCGGATGCTCTAGCCAACTGAGCTATACCGCCACAAAACATTTTTAACTGAGAACAGCTTATATAGTATAAGCTGTTTTTTTCTTTTTGTCAAGATCTTTTTTTGCATTTGCCCCCAGGATTCTGCACAAAATTATAACGCCCCATTACATAGATTTTGCCTTGCGCAGATTCTGCAAATATAGTATAATATTTTTATAAAGAAATCATAAAGAACGGGGGTGACATTACATTTTTCGGCATTTTTAAGAAAGGTGGGAGAAATATTTGTTAAAAAGTCTGCGGCATAAACTTGCCGAATCCGTGTCCTCCGTATTACCAATCACACTGATTGTGTTGATACTGAGTTTTACCATCATACCGCTTCCGGTCGATATCATGCTGACGTTTATTATCGGCGCCGTCATGCTGGTTGCCGGTATGAGCCTCTTTTCAGCGGGAGTTGAAATGGCGATGAACCCGATGGGGGAAGCAATTGGCTCCGATATGACGAAAACGCGCCGCGTATGGCTTGTTCTGCTCATCTGCTTTCTGATCGGCGTGATTATTACGATTGCAGAGCCGGATCTGCAGGTACTTGCCGAACAGGTTTCTTCGATTCCGAATATGGTGCTTATCATTACGATCGCCATAGGAGTCGGCATCTTCCTTGTCATCGCAGTATTACGTATTCTATTCCATATTCCCTTGAGATACATGCTTCTGGGGTTTTATCTGCTGGTTTTTCTTGTGTCTGCCTTTGCGCCAAGTAATTTCGTCCCATTGTCGTTTGACTCCGGCGGCGTCACAACCGGACCTATTACGGTGCCCTTCATCCTGGCGCTCGGCGTCGGTATTGCGACAATACGCGGTGACCGCGGCAGCCAAGATGACTCTTTTGGCCTGGTCGCGTTATGCAGCATTGGCCCAATCCTGACGGTATTGTTGTTAGGAATATTCTATAAACCGTCCGGCGCAGATTATTCCTCGACTTATCTCATCAGCGCTCTGGATACAAAAGAAATCGCAGTATTTTTCCTGCAGGAGCTCCCGGACTATATCGTTGAGGTAGCCACTTCTCTCCTGCCCATTGTCGTAGTGTTTATCGTATATAACCTGATTTCGCGGCGCTTCCGTAGCCGGCGTTTGGTTCGTGTTTCGGCGGGCTTTATCTACGGATATGTTGGCCTGGTGCTCTTTTTGACAGGAGCAAACGTGGGTTTCGTGCCAGCGGGGTCTTATATTGGCGCCGCTTTGGGAAGTTCGTCGTACCGCTTCCTTCTGATTCCGCTTGCCATGCTGATCGGCTACTTTGTCGTCATTGCCGAACCGTCCGTGCAGGTGTTGAACAAGCAGGTGGAAGAAATTACAAACGGTGCTGTCTCACAGCGTGCCATGAACTTGAGTTTGTCTATTGGTGTAGCAATTTCTGCAGGACTCGGCATGATCCGTGTCGTGACCGGCATTAATATTTACTGGATTCTGATACCCGGATATACCATTGCGATCGCGTTAAGTTTCTTTGTTCCTAAATTGTTCACCGGTATTGCGTTTGACTCCGGCGGTGTTGCCAGCGGCCCGATGACGACGACTTTTTTGCTACCGTTTACCATGGGCGCCTGCGAGGCACTTGGCGGCAATATTCTGACAGATGCATTCGGCTTCGTCGCTATGGTTGCCATGACGCCCCTTCTCACCATTCAGATTTTGGGATTGTTTTCACGGCTCAAAGCCGATCGCCTTACAGCAGTACGTATGGCGGCGGAAAGTTTGCCTGACGACATTATAGATTACGAAGCGCTTCCGCTACAAACAGAACTTCCTGAGGAGGTGGCTACTCGTGGCTGAACACGCAAGTTCTCCCGTTAAAATGCTTGTGTCAATTGTAGACCGTGGCCGCGGTGCAAGCCTTACCGCATACTATAATAAAAAATACCCACACACCAGCTTTCTCGCTATGGGAGTCGGTACGGCGAGCACAGCCATTATGGATATGCTGGGACTTGACAGCGCTGATAAAGACGTAATCTTTTCTTTTGTCAACGCCGACTATCTTTCTGACATGCTGAATGAAATCAGCGGACGCAAATTCATGAAATTTTCAGGGCGTGGTATTGCCTTTACGATACGGCTTACGGGCATCAGCAGCCTTCTGCACGCTGCCGGAAAGGAGAATACAAACAAAATGACAATTGACAACGACTACAGTCTGATTTTAGCCGTTGCGGAGCCCGGGTATACGGAGCAAATCATGGAGGTGGCTCGTGACGCAGGGGCAACAGGCGGTACGGTTATGCACGCACGTGGCGTTGGCCATGGCGCAGCGGAACATTTTCTTTCCCTGACCATACAGCCGGAAAAAGAAATTATTTCCATTCTCACGCAGTCCGACAAACGCATGTCCATTATGCGCGCCATCAATGAAAAGTTTGGGCTGCGAAGCGAGGCAAAAGCCATGATTCTCTCTCTTCCAGTTGAAGATTTGGTTCAAGTTCACTGATATCATTTTCTAATTATAAAAGCGCATCGTTCCCGTTTTTACGGGTAAACGATGCGCTTTTAGGCCATATGAAGAGCAAACACTTAAATGATGAACGTATAAACGCCGTCAAGCTGGCCTTTGCGGAGCGCCAGATCGGCTTCGTTTCCACAGCAACTTAGATGGTAATCTCCGCGATACCCTTCCACTATGACCTCGCCGTTGGCGTCAGTTACCGCCTCGCCGCGTGTCCACCACTCTCCTTTGACGAGTTCCATAATCGCATCATAAACAGGCTTAATCGAATTATCCTCACGGATAAAGCCCGCCGGTGCGCCAAGCCATCCTCCATCGACAAAATTCCAGGACACCGCATTCTCAACCTGCGGATGTGCAAAAAGGATCTCATACATTTCGACGGTTTCACGTGCCTGACGATCCTCAAATTCCGGCGTCGACGGCCACTTGTCAATCTGATAATCGTTCAAATCCTCAATCTCCGGCGGCATAATATGGCCAGATGTCAGCGTGTTCTCCGTGAAATGGAGCGGAAGGCCAAAATGGTCAAAACGAGCCAGAACTTCATAGAGTTTCTCGGCGCCCCAATACCCCTGATGCTGGTGGGACTGGATTCCAATCACATCAATCGGCACGCCGGAATTCAGGCAGCCGTCGATCAGGATTTCATAGTTTGTCGAAGTATTAAAATCATTGATGAGCAATGTGGCGTTTGGGTTTGTTTCATGTGCCGCAGCAAAAACACGCTTGACAAGCTCAACTCGGCCAAGCTGCTTGCAAATGCGGGTCACGGCATTATCATATTTATCGAAGATCGGCATAATCACGACCTCGTTGATAACGTCCCACATATCTATTACGCCCTCGAAATAGCCCACGTCGCGGCGGATACGAGCGAGCTGGCGTTGCAAAATCTCATCATTGGAGTACTGCATAAGCCAGTCGGCACAAACTGTATGCCAGCACAGTGGATGCCCCTTTAACGTAATGCCACGAGCTTTCAGCCACTTCGCGGCCTGCAGGGTTTCCCAAGTCATTGGCTTTCCCTCTTCCGGCTCGAAACGGCCCCAGTAAAACGGGAATGTCGTATTATTAAAGAGCTTTGACCAGATCTCAATCCGCTCTTCAATTTTCGCTTTCTCGGCGCCTTCCAACTGACCGTTTACATACGGAATGGTTTCTCGAATAGCAGAGCCCCACAGGAACTCATGATTTGTCATCTCAAATGTTACAGGTTTCCCAACCACAGGGGAACCATCTTTCCGCAGCACGCGTACGGTTTTTTTGCCCAGGCGATGGGAATAGTCTCTTTTCATGTCGCTACCTCTCCAGTCATTTGTATAACATTGTATAGAGCAGTTAAGCTAAGAATAACCTTATCATATTTATAAAGCGCTGTCAACTTGAAAAGCAGGCATCCCCCACAATTCATGTATGGAAAGCAATCTCCAGGGGAAAACTGATTTCAGCCAGACGATGCGAGGTGTACTATGTCCTATGTCAGCCCAAAAATTCAGGAAAAGCTTGAATCACTGGAACCGGAATTGAGAGAAGAAATTCTTTCCCGCAATGTACGTTTAGAAACATTGGGCGATCTGATCGCCGTTCTGGAAAAAATCGTTGCAGAGGGAGAAAGTCGTTAACAAAGCGCCGGGGTATGACGTTTCACTGATGTCATACTCCGGCGCTTTGTTAACGCATCTACGAATAACTCCTTTCAGAAAAACTAGACTTAGCAATTGTACCAGGGCGAAAAACATGTTATACTTTTGTGTATGCGCTTTGTAATGCCTACAGAAGAGGTGTGTCTATGTCGGATCGAATCAAAAACATGACAGAGGGGAAACCCGCGTCCTTATTGATCTTCTTTGCTTTACCGCTTATGGCGGGAAATGTATTTCAGCAGCTCTACACAGTTGTGGACACCATGGTCGTCGGCAAGGCGCTCGGCGTCGATGCGCTCGCTGCACTGGGCGCTGCGGACTGGCTTAACTGGATGATGCTCGGATTGATTCAGGGATTGACGCAGGGGTTTGCCATTTTAATGGCACAGGAATTTGGCGCAAAACGGTACGAGAGCCTAAAAGATGTCATCGGTACCTCCACCATTCTTTCCGCGCTCAGTGCTGCGGTTTTTCTGCTGGTGGGACAGTTTTTGGCTCGTCCTGTCCTGCAGTTGTTGCAAACGCCTGTTGAGATTCTGGACAATGCGCTTCTTTATCTTCGCTATATGTTCTTCGGCGTACCCATTGTAATGGCATACAACCTGTTTGCCTGCATTCTGCGCGCGCTTGGAGACGGAAAGACGCCGCTGCACGCCATGGTTGTCGCCTGTTTTACCAATGTTGCGCTTGACTTGCTGTTTGTCCTGGTATTTCACTGGGGAATCGCCGGCGCTGCAATTGCTACGCTGATTGCCCAGTTGGTATCCAGTCTTTTCTGCCTGTGGCACATTCGGAAAATCACCGTCTTGACACTTCGGAAACAGCATTTCCAGCTTCGTCTGCCCATGATAAAAAAGCTTTTCATTCTCGGCTCCCCCATGGCTTTTCAAAATGCCATTATCGCGGTCGGCGGCATGGTCGTGCAGTTTGTCGTGAATGGCTTCGGCGTGATCTTCATTGCCGGTTTTACCGCTACGAATAAGCTTTATGGCGTTTTGGAGATTGCCGCCACATCCTATGGCTATGCCATGATTACTTATGTTGGGCAGAATCTTGGCGCGGGACTGACCGAGCGCATCCGTCACGGTATGCGTGCGGCTGTCGCCATTGCCGTTATCACGTCGCTTGTTATCGCAGGCATTATGCTGCTATTGGGGAAGTATATTCTCGGATGGTTCATTTCCGGGACGCCGCAGCAAATCTCACAGGCGATGGATGTAGCCTATCTATACCTTACTATCATGGGTGCCTTTCTCCCGGTACTTTATATTCTACATGTTACCCGTTCTGCAATTCAGGGAACCGGGAATACACTTCTGCCAATGCTGTCCGGCATCGCAGAATTTGTCATGCGCACGGTAACGGCGATTTTTCTTCCGCTTGCCGCAGGTGAATCCGGTATTTTTTATGCGGAAATTCTTGCTTGGGCAGGAGCAGATGCGATTTTGATTCCCAGTTATTTTTTGACGATGCGGAAGATTTCTCATCATGCCGACAAAGCCGCCGTCTTACTCGATAAGACGCAATAGCTGACTGTTTTTCACAATTCATTCAGAACGTAAATAAAGTCCGGACGTGCGGTACCGTCCGGACTTTTTATTGATTTTGACTTCTCAGCCGCAGCAAACCGTCCTTCACAAATGGACTTCTGCCAAGCAGAATGTCAGTCGGCAAAAGAAATCTCTACCGTAAGCTTCTCTCCCTCCGCCGCGACATACTCCACATGATCGCCCTCCGGCGTATAGCATTTTCCATTGATCGTAAATGATGCAACCGGGCGACGGATTCGCAGCGTCAGCTTCTGTGCCTTCTGCGAAACAATTTCAGCATACATGCCGGATGCATCCCATCTTATGGTGTTCAGTTTTGCCCATGTGTAGAGCCAGATACCGCAAAGCTCACCTGTAGGGAAGCACTGCGGCATA
>URVL01000120.1 GCA_900551265.1 uncultured Eubacteriales bacterium
TTTTTATAGCGATTTATTTTGTTTGTGTTTGCGCTTGATTTCCGTTCCGGTGGGAGCGCAGGTGTTGTCGATTTTGCTTTCATGCGGTTCAGGAAGCGCAACCGGCTCCATCATCTGGCCAAGCATGCCGTCGCCCAGTATCATCGCAGGCATGCGGTAGGTCTCTGCCAGGTCAAATGCATCGGAGATCAAGTCGCACATTTCCTGAATACAGTTTGGTGCAAGAACCAGTACGTGGAAATCACCATGTGCCAGACCCTTTGTAGCCTGGTTATAGTCAGACTGCGCAGGCTGAATGCCGCCGAGACCGGGACCGCCGCGACAAATATTGATAATAACCGCCGGAAGATCAGAACCTGCGAGGTAGGAAATTCCTTCGGCTTTCAGGGAGATTCCGGGGCTTGAAGACGAGGTCATAGCACGGGTTCCAGTGGACGCGGCGCCATACACCATATTAATAGCGGCGATTTCGCTCTCCGCCTGTAAGTAGGTACCGCCGACCTGAGGCATACGCTTTGCCATATAAGCCGCGACCTCAGTCTGCGGTGTGATGGGATATCCAAAAAAGCAGCGGCAACCGGCGCGGATCGCGGATTCAGCCAGCGCTTCATTTCCCTTCATCAGTACTTTATCAGCCATACTTTCCCTCCTATTTCTCAACGCGGATGACAACATCCGGACACATGGTGGCACACATGGCACAGCCTATGCACTGAGACATGTCGACACATTCGACAGCGGTGTAGCCCTCTTTGTTGAATTTGTTTTCGGACAGGCGCAGTATCTTTTTCGGACACACGCTGATACACAGGCCGCAACCTTTGCATCTGTCCTCGTTGAACGTCAGTTTTGCCATAAAACTGCCTCCTCCATAATTTAAAACGACGGGTAAAGGGCTCAATAGAGGGCCCAGCCGGGTTTTTCATAAATTTTGATCGGCCATGCGGCGCCGTCCCGCTGTGTGAGCGCGGGGGTAAGATCCTCACGGTACGATGTGGCGACGACGGGAAGTCCTGTCTTATACGCAACGGCCTCCACATAGCCGCGTGCCTGCGTCACGATTTCGGCGGTGGACTCGTGTCCCAAGTTGGTGTTATTGACAAGCCCTGTGAACCGAAGTGCACTGGCTGCTTCGATTTCGTGCATGATACCGATGGCCTCATCAGGCTCCAGCGTAAGATAACGCCGGGCATTTAGAACCAAAAGCATATCATATCCCGCACTTTCAATCCGCGGCGCGTACTGACCAAGCGCAATTGCACCGGAATCATCACCGCCGACGTCAATGACGGAAACATTGTCTCCGCCAAAAATCGCAGCCACTTCGGCGGGAAGATAGGGAAGATCCACATTGGAATTGGCGAAACGGGGCGAAATTAAGCGGACCCCGGCTTCACGGAGGATCTCCTCGGAATCTTTGGTTCGGAAATAGGGATTGACAATGTCCATATCACACAAAATGACGTTATCGTGATAGCGCTTTAGCGCGATAGCGGCATTTACGGCCAGGTTTGTTTTACCACTGCCGTAATGACCTGCAAAAATCGTGATTTTTTTCATAAATATCCTTACAAAAATGTCCCTGCCAGGCAAGCCGCCGACAGGGACACAGCGTGTTACTCTTACTTGGCAAAAACTTTCTTGAGATGGACAAAACGGGGAAGGCCGTCTTCCTTAACCATATTGGTTTCACCCTGAATGAGCGGCAGACAATAGTCGATGAAATCCTGGGTGACGCCGTTGCCGGCCTCGTTGATCCACTCCAGAGGTACTTTTTTCTCGGTGTTGGCGACCAGGCTCAGATCGAAGAGCTCCGTTTCGCAGTGATAGCCATCCTTGCCGCGGGTACACTTGAAGCCGACCATTTTGTCAGTTTGGCCCGCAACCGCAGCCTCGACAGCAGTCTTGCCCGAGAGGAAAGACTCGGCAATATCGGTTCCGGAAGCGCAGTGTGCGGCGCAGCGCTGGAGCAAAGACAACTCAATCGGACGAACCTTGGCGCCGGTGGCGGCTTTCACGACATCGGCAAGCCTGGCAGCCAGACCGCCCAGCTGAGCGTGACCAAAACCGTCTGTACCGGAGGTCTTTGCCTCAGAGACGAAGGTACCGTCAGCATAATGCACGCCTTCGGAAACGGCGACGATGCAGTTCTTTTTCTCATCGTAGACACGCTTAATGTCTGCGATAAACTTGTCCATATCGAAATCAACTTCAGGGAGATAAATAAGATCCGGACCGTCGTTTTTGATATTTGCCAGAGCGGCGGCAGCGGTCAGCCAGCCGGCATGACGGCCCATGCACTCAATGATGGTGACCATGCCGGTATCGTATACCTGGCTGTCACGGGAAATTTCCATGATGGAAGTGGCGATATATTTCGCTGCGGAAGCAAAACCAGGACAATGGTCCGTTCCGGCCAGATCATTATCGATGGTTTTTGGAACGCCGATCACACGGCAGTCATAACCGATGCGGTTCATATACTTGGAGATCTTGTTGCAGGTGTCCATGGAATCGTTACCGCCGTTATAGAAAAAGTAACGGACGTCATATTTCTGAAAGATCTCAAGAATACGTTTATAGTCGGTGTCGTCTACATCGGGATCTGCAATTTTATAGCGGCAGGAACCCAGTGCAGAGGAGGGGGTATGGAGCATATTCTCAAGCTCTGCGGCATCTTCCTCATCCATAATCATCAGTTCGTCGTTTAAAACGCCCTTAATACCGTGATAGGCACCGTAAACTTTTGTAATGCAGGGATTTTCAAGAGCGGTTTTAATCACGCCGTAAGCGGAACAGTTGATGACGGCAGAGGGGCCGCCGGACTGCCCTATGATACATGCGCCTTTTAATTCTGACATAACTTGTCGACCTCCAATAATGTGATTTTATTCGCCGCGGGCTGAAGCAAATACCCATAGTATTTATTTGGAGCCGCGTATCAATCTACATGATAATAATATAGCATAAAGTAATCAAAAAATCAAATTATAATCGAAATTCAGAACTTTTGCCAAAAAGGACGGACATGGAGTTTATAATATAATCATTTTGACGTTTTTTCAGGCCATGCTTGATAATTTGTGCAAAAGCTGGTATACTTTATACGTAATAAATTGCTGTAATTCAAAGGAGTGGATAGAATGGCGCTGGTTACTTCAACTGAAATGTTCAAGAAAGCATATGCAGGCGGCTATGCCGTCGGTGCTTTCAACGTCAATAATATGGAAATTGTCCAGGGCATTACGGAAGCCGCCCGTGAGGAAAAGGCTCCGCTGATCCTGCAGGTTTCCAAAGGTGCGCGCGCGTATGCCAATCACACCTATCTTGTCAAACTTGTTGAGGCCGCAGTGATTGAGTGCCCCGACATTCCGATTGTTCTGCATCTGGACCACGGTCCCGACTTTGAGACCTGCAAGTCCTGCATTGACGGCGGATTTACCTCCGTTATGATCGACGGTTCCTCGCATTCTTTCGAGGATAACATTGCGCTGACCCGCAAAGTCGTCGAGTATGCCCATGCGCACGGTGTTGTCGTCGAAGGCGAGCTCGGTACGCTGGCTGGCGTAGAGGACGATGTAAAGGTTTCCGCCGAGGATTCCTCCTACACCCGTCCGGACGAGGTCGAAGAGTTTGTCACAAAGACCGGCGTTGACTCTCTTGCAATTGCCATCGGCACCAGCCACGGCGCTTATAAGTTTACGCCTGAGCAGTGCACCCGCAACGAAAAGGGCATCCTGGTTCCGCCGCCTCTGCGTTTTGATATTCTGGAAGAAATCTCCCGCCGTCTGCCGGGCTTCCCGATCGTTTTGCATGGTTCTTCTTCCGTTCCGCAAGAGTTTGTGAAGATGATCAATGAAAACGGCGGCAAGATGCCGGATGCTGTCGGCATTCCGGAGGAGCAGCTGCGTAAGGCCGCTGAGATGTCGGTCTGTAAGATCAATATCGACTCCGACCTGCGCCTTGCTATGACCGGTACGATCCGTCAGTTCTTCGCGGAGCACCCGGACAAGTTCGACCCGCGTGAGTATCTGAAGCCCGCCCGTGCCAACATCAAGGAAATGGTCCGCCACAAGATCGTGGACGTCCTTGGCTGCAACGGCAAGGCATAAGTAAAATGGCAATACCGTAGAAAAGATACCCCCGGACGCAAAGATTCTTTGCGCCCGGGGGTTTTGTATCGTTTGCATCGCGCAAAGAATCTTTGCACGGTACTTTGTTTGAAATGTATTGACAAAGTTGTATAAGTGTGATAATTTTTCATCAAAGATTGGAATAACAGCTTATATTGGTTGATTGTTATGCGAATTCTTTTGCTTGCTCTCATTTTTTGCGTCCTCGTCACCTGTTGCCCACAGGAACTGGGGGAGGAGCAGCCAACCGCGTTGGATGCCCTTTTGACGGAGTGGGACAAGTCCCCGCCGGAGGGGTATGCCGGGCAAGAACCCGTCTCCTTTGCCTATCACACGCCGAGAAGCTATATCGAGCTGTACCGTTTCCGTCTGGTCTACCTGACGTGGGACCTGGACGGCCTGCGCGCCTACCGTGAGCTGCGCCGCATGATGACGCCCACCGAGCGGGTGACGACCATTTGCATCGGCGTGGACTATTCGCTCAATGACCTTCGCAACGCGCAGGAGATCATTGACGCGCAGAGCACGGCGTATGATCTCGGACCGTCCCCATTGGCTTACACAGAGGTCTTGGTCCGTCGAAACCGTCTGCGAGTGGCGCTTCTGAACGATCGCGGCCCGTCGCAGGATTGGGCAGAGGGGCTTGCCGCGGAATATGGCTCCTTGGTACAAATTGAAATGGTAGACAATGATCTTGTTACCATGGAGAGACATTCTGCGATGGAGGAACCGCGCAATCGCCTTATGGTTGCCCTGCGCGCGGCAAGGCTGCGGGGTGCGAGCCCGTTTTTTTGTATCGTACCGCTTGTGTATTTCATGAAGTGGGCGTGCCGCCGCAGAAGAAGAAGCGCGGCGGTGTGAAGGGGGGCATATATGATGAAGAAGACGATAGGAAAGGTACTGCTCATATTTTTGTCGCTTATTCTTGTGCTGGCGCTGGTAATTGTGCTTTCCGTTCGGGATGCAAGAAACCGCGTCCTGCAGGAGCCGGAACCAACTCACCGCGTCGTCATCTCGCAGGAGGCCGTACAGCGGTATATTCAGACAAACAATCCGACCTCAGTCAGTTCTGTGGACGGGTCGCGCAGCTATGAATTTATCGTGCAGGATACCCGCGTGATTGCGGCGTGCGACAGCAACGGCGACCTTTTGACGTATACGTATGGCACGACCGGTGGGTATTATGAGAGTACGTTTACAGACGGCGCGCTCTCCGAAATCTCACATACAGTTATGTATGAGGATGCGGACGGAACGCTCCGGCAGAAAACCGTCCGGTCAGAACCGGAGGACATGCCGGAAATCCGCCGGTATCTCGCGGCGTTTTCGTCCGGTGAGATACCGTTTGACGAGGCATATCGGGAAATTGATCTGCTCATTTCGGTCAACGGCCGGGATTACTGTTTCACCCGGATCGGCGGTGCATGGCGCGCGGTGCCGTTGATGGAAGTGTGACGGGTATAACTATAACATGTGTAACGAAAAACCGGGGTGGGTTCTCTCCACACCCGGTTTTTTATGGCCTTGCAGAGCGTGCGGGCGTATCTATCGTCCGGGCCTGTTGACGTATGAAGCTTAAGCGTGCTATAATGAACGCGGCTTTTGAGAGAAGCCGAAGAGGCTCTGAGAAAATTTTGAAACAGGAGCATTTTGCATTTTTGGAGGTATTGCAGTATGCAGATTGCAAAACGTGTGGCGGCCCTTTTGATGGCAATTATGTTGCTGTGTGCTATGACCGCATGCGATACAGGAACGTCCAGCTTAGATGGAAGCGGCGCTTTGACAGACCCCGGCAACGGACAGACCCCGGCCGAGGCAGTGGCCGCTGCCATGGAACGAATGGCTGAGGTTAAAAGTGTAGATGCGGTGATGGAGATGGAAATGGAAATGACGGCAGGGGAGGAGAGCCTGCGCATGACTACAACGATGGATATGACGACCTTTCTTGATCCTCTTAAGTTGCGAGCTGACATGACGATCAGTATGGGTGAGCTGGGGTCTATGGACATGGCTGTTTATGCGCAGGGCGAAGGTGAACAATATACGATGTATGTCTATGACGGCACGGCGTGGACGGCGCAGAGCGTCGCGCTCTCGGCCCTGGAGCAATATAGCGCGCAAAGCAGTATGGATATTTATATGAGTGGCGCCGTCGATTTTACAGAAGATGGCTCGGAGACGCTGTCCGGTAGAACTGCTGACAAATACACCGGCGTCATCCGCGGAGAATCTCTGGAAGAGGTTCTGAGCGCCAGCGGAGCGGTTGACTCTCTGGAGTCGGCGATGGGGAGCGATGCGGGTACGCTTGCAGACCTTTACACTGATTTAGGTGATTTGCCGGTCACGGTCTGGATTGATCAGGAGAGCGGCTATCCTGTCCGTTTTTCGATGGATATGAGCGATATCATGGAAAAATTGGTGTCCGGCTTGGGAGAGGCTGCGGAAATTGGATTACAGGTTACGGGAATGACGCTTGAGGTGACTTATGATAATTTTGATCAGGCGTCCGATTTTGCAATTCCGGAAGAAGCGCTGAATGTGGCTTGACGCTGTAGCCTGTGAAAGGTACTGTAAAATAACCTTGTTATGTAAAACCAGGACAACGCCGTATGATTCTGTCATACGGCGTTGTCCTTCATTTTTGACAAGAGAAAACAATGCGACATGCTTGAACGTCTGAATGCTTTTGATGACCGTCTTTTGTGTTCCCTTGTACATAAGTTCGGAAAGCGTGGCAGCGACAGTTCGGAAACGGATTACGAGAAATACATTGAAGATCTGAAAAATGCCTTGCCCAAGGACTTTACCGCAAAGGGCGATATTGTGGTTTTTGTGGATGAGTGCCACCGCACGCAGTCCGGCAAGCTCCACGAGGCCATGAAGGCGATCCTCCCCAATGCGATATTTATTGGTTTTACAGGAACACCGCTTTTGAAGAAGGA
>URVL01000121.1 GCA_900551265.1 uncultured Eubacteriales bacterium
CTTCGTTGCGTACCTCCACACGCACGCCGATATCGACGGTGCCCGGCTGATGTGCAATGTCATACTGCGCGCATTGGCGCTCCAGCCAGTCGGAACCGCGCCGCCCTGTCGCCACGATGGTATGCGCCGCGAAACATTCAAAGCTGCCGGATTTTCCTTCGATACGCGCGCCCAGACATTTGCCGTCCTGAATCATCAGACCGTTGCATGTATGCTCGAAATAAATTTCAACGCCGCGCTCGAGCAGCAGGTTTTGAATGGCAAGGTAGATTTCCTGCGCGCGCTCGGTGCCCAGGTGACGGATTGGGCAGTCTACCAGCTTCAGGCCGGCCTTGATGGCGTTTTTGCGGATTTCCTTCACTTCCAGGCTATTGTGGATTCCTTCAATCTTTTCATCCGCGCCAAACTCCAGATATATCCGGTCGGCATAGCGAATCATCTCCTGAACCAGATCCGCACCGATCAGATTCGGCAGGTCGCCGCCGACTTCGTAGCTCAGGGAAAGCTTTCCGTCCGAAAATGCGCCGGCGCCGGAAAATCCGGTTGTAATATTACAGTACGGCTTACAGTCTACACAGCGCCGGGTCTTTTCCTTGGGACAATGGCGGCGTTCAATGGGCAGGCCTTTTTCTACCATGACAATTTTCCGATTGGCTCCCTTTTTTAGAAGCTCAAGCGCCGTAAAAATGCCGGCAGGCCCCGTGCCGATAATGAGTACGTCTGTTTTCATGGGAAGACTCCTTTTGCACAAAAAAATAGCCGCATAACAGGAGCAAAAGCTTCTCTGTACGCGGGAATGCAGTAACTGCCGGTGTCAGAATACGCAGCTGAATTGCAAGCATGCCACAAAAAATCCTGGGGTATTATAACAGAGGATTTTTGAAAAGTCAATTCTCCGGAAATGACATGAGCAGGATATTTTTCCGCCTGCAACGGATATGGAATGAATAGACGGAAATCTATTGCGAATTTGCTGCAAAAATGCTATAATTTCCAATGATAGAGCCAAACTTCACAGAATATGAAGAAAGAAGGCTGATGCTATGAAATTATGTGCGGAAAGCTTGAAAGACCGGAAGGCGTGGTCGGATCTCGGCGTGACGCTTCCGGCCTTTGATTATACAAAAATGGCAGCGCGGACAAAGGCTGCACCCGTATGGATTCATTTTGGCGCGGGCAATATTTTTCGCGGATTTATTGCCGCGCTGGGACAGGAACTCTTAAACCAGGGCGTAAGCAGCTGTGGTATTCTTGCGGCTGAAACCTTTGACTATGATATTATTGACCGGATTTATACGCCTTTTGATAATTTAACGCTGCTGGTCTCCCTTCTGCCGGACGGCTCGACGGATAAAAAAATTGTGGCCTCTATTGCGGAGGGTGTGAAGGCAGATTTCACGGACGGGACTTCCGCCGCGCGGCTTCGTGCGGTTTTCCGAGACCCTGGCCTTCAGATGGTGAGTTTTACAATCACGGAAAAAGGCTATGCATTGGCCGATATGGCGGGTACGTTCTTTCCGTTCGTGGCGGCGGATCTGGAAAAAGGCCCCGCGCATGCCGTACATGCAATGAGCGTTGTAACGGCGCTGCTTTACGAGCGCTATCAGGCGGGCCGCTATCCGCTTGCGTTGGTCTCCATGGACAACTGCTCGCATAACGGCGAAAAGCTGCAGGCCTCTGTTTTAACGGTTGCGCGCGAGTGGGCTTTGCGGGGGTTTGTGGAATCGGAATTTGTCTCCTATCTGCAAGATGAGCGTTGTATTTCATTTCCGTGGAGCATGATCGACAAGATTACCCCGCGTCCGTCGGAGGAGATTGCGCGTCAACTGGAAGCGCTGGGCATTGAGAATATGGGCGCGGTTGTGACGGCCCGGAATACGTACATTGCGCCGTTTGTCAATGCGGAGGCGCCGCAGTACCTGGTCATTGAGGACAAGTTCCCGAACGGCCGTCCGGCGCTTGAGAAGGCGGGCGTCTATATGACCGACCGCGAGACGGTAAACAACGTGGAACGCATGAAGGTTACGACCTGCTTAAATCCTCTGCACACGGCGCTGGCGGTCTACGGCTGCCTTTTAGGCTATACGTCCATCGCCGCCGAGATGCGCGATCCGCAGCTTCGCGCGCTGGTAGAGCATATTGGTTACGATGAAGGAATGCCGGTTGTGGTAGACCCGGGCATTTTGTCGCCGCGCGACTTCATTGCGGAGGTGATCCGTGACCGCCTGCCGAATCCTTTCATTCCGGACGCGCCGCAGCGTATCGCCTGTGATACGTCACAAAAGGTCGGCATTCGCTTTGGCGAGACGATCAAGGCTTATGCAGCCAGTCCGGACCTGGATGCGGCGAATCTGACTTATATCCCACTGGCCATTGCCGGATGGTGCCGTTATCTCCTTGCGCTGGACGATGAACTGCGCCCGATGGAATTAAGCAGCGATCCAATGTTGGATACACTTTGCCCGCTGCTCTCCGGGGTCAAAATTGGCGAACCGTTTGATGCACATGCGGCGTTGCAGCCGATCCTCTCAAACGCGGTATTGTTCGGCAGCGATTTGTATGAAGTGGGATTGGGAGAAAAAATCGAGGGTATGTTCTGTGAGTTGACTGTGGGCTGCGGTGCGGTACGCCGGACGCTGATAAACTATTTAGGCCAATAGAAAGGCGTTGTTTGCCGGGAAAGGAACTTCTGATGATTGATGTTGACGCTTACCTGTGTAAAGTCACCGGACTTTTGCAGCATACCTTCGGCACACGGCTTATATATGTTGGATTACAGGGAAGTTATCTGCGTGGGGAAGCGCATGAAAACAGCGATATCGATGTGATGGTGGTGCTGGATGGGTTAACAGTGGAGGATATGGACCGGTACCGGGAAATTATTATGTCCGCCGGTCATAAAGAAAAATCATGCGGGTTCCTTTGTGCACGAGAGGACCTGCTTCACTGGAACCCATGTGAAATCTGCCACCTGTTACATACAACACGTGACTTTTACGGGCAATTACAACCGCTTGTACCGGTCTATACGGATGAGGATGTCCGGACATTTGTAAAGTTGTCTGTCGGAAATCTTTATCACGCGCTTTGCCATACCTACGTCCACGCAGGCGGGGCGGCGGCAGCCAGGGCGCTGCCGGGTCTTTATAAACAGGTGTTTTTTATCCTGCAAAACCGGTATTTTCTGCAAACGGGGAGATTTGTCGTACGGAAGGCAGAATTGCTTCCCGCCTTAGAGGGGCTGGATCAGCAGGTTATGGCCCGGACAATTGATTTACAGAGCCTGGGACAGGGCGCATTACAGTTGCTTTTTGCCTGGTGCCAGCAGACACTTCAGACTTTATAATGATGAGCGATACCCACATGCGGCAACGTTATTTGTTGCTTTGCCGGAAGGGGGATATATGAAAAATTACACGCAGGTTTATGTGAAAAACAGCTTTGAAGCAGCTGAGATCTATTGCAAAGCCTTTGGCGCAGAAATTACGTTTGAAGTGTTGAATGATGACAAAACTGCTTATGAACATTGCGAATTGTCTGTAAATGGCGAAGGCTTTTTGGCATTGGCCGAGGCGGAAAATCCCTGTGATATTCGTATCATTCATAAAATGAAGTGGGAAACCATGACTTTTAATGTGTTTGAGATGGGGAGCGAAGTGGCAGTTTCTCATGCTTTTCATATATTGAGCGACGGTGGTGTCGTCATTCATCCCATTCATGAGCTTCCGTGGAGCAAATGCTGCGCAACTGTGATAGACAAATTTGGGG
The DNA here is from genome assembly GCA_900551265.1 of uncultured Eubacteriales bacterium. GTDB lineage: Bacteria > Bacillota > Clostridia > Oscillospirales > QAMX01 > Allobutyricicoccus > Allobutyricicoccus pentlandensis. Next base: position 3,769 of record URVL01000121.1, read on the forward strand.
TGTGCTGGTGGATTGCAATTTAGCGCAGACGCATGGCAATACATGCGATGGAGCAGCCGCCGCCCTTGCCTACGGTAACAGAAAACTCCTTCGGTAAATCGCAGCTTTTACCTTTTAAGTTAACACGTACATTTTTGATCGAATAGACAGGAGGACATCGTTATGAAAATGATTCTGCGCTGGTTCCCCTATGGGGACGACAGCGTAACCCTACAGCAGATCCGGCAAACGCCGGGCGTGTCGGGCATTGCAACAATGATTCCGCAGATTCCGGTCGGCGAAGTATGGCCGGCAGAGCAGCTCATCGCCCTGCGCGATGAGGTAAATGCCGCGGGACTTGAGATGGAAGTCATTGAAAGCGTCAATATCCATGAGGATATCAAAAAAGGCTTGCCGACGCGCGACCGTTACATCGAAAATTACTGCAAGACCATCGAAAACCTGGCAAAAGCCGGCGTGAAGTGCCTGTGTTACAACTTTATGCCGGTGCTTGACTGGGCGCGAAACGAGCTTGATCATCCGTTGCCGGACGGCAGCACGGCGCTTTCCTACCGGCACGAGGAGGTGCTGAAGCTTGATCCGTCTCATTTCGCAGATGCGATGTTGGGCGGTTCGCGCGGTTACTCGCTGCCGGGCTGGGAGCCGGAACGTATGGGCGCCATGGCTGCGGATATTGAGTTTTACCAGTCCTTTACGACCGAGCAATACTGGGCAAATATGAAGTATTTCCTGGATGCGGTCATTCCAACGGCGGAGAAGTATGATATCCATATGGGCATCCATCCGGACGATCCGCCATGGCCGCTCTACGGCCTGCCGAAGGTGATTACCTGCGCGGAGAATATCCGCACCTTCCTGTCGCTGAACACGAGCCCCTATAATGGGATTACGTTGTGTACGGGAAGCCTTGGCTCCAACATTCACAACGATATTCCCGCAATTGTGCGGGAGTTTGCGGACCGTATCCCGTTTGCCCATATTCGAAACATCAAGCATCACGGGGAAAAGGATTTTGACGAAGCAGCGCATCTCTCCTCCTGCGGAGATCTGGATATGTTTGAAATTGTGCGCGCGTTCTATGAGTCCGGGTTTGACGGTTACATCCGGCCCGACCACGGACGCATGATCTGGGGCGAGCAGGCACGTCCGGGCTATGGCCTTTACGACCGCGCGCTCGGCGCGACATATCTTGAAGGCCTGTGGGAAGCCATTGATAAAATGGAAAAGCGCGGGAAATAAGGAAACACCCCGTCCGGTGAAACCTGTTCGCCGGACGGGGTGTGTTGTTAAAAGAGAGGTTATTATGAAAATGCTGGAGACACAGAGGCTCATTTTGCGAGAATGGCACGAAAACGATATCTGCGATTTATTTGAAATTATGAAGAGCCCCTCTGTTATTGATGGGGGATGGAAACCACATCCTAATATTAATTTTACAAATGATGTTTTGAATGAATATATTAAATATAATGACCGATGGGCAGTTGAATGCAAGGATTGCAAAAAAGTGATTGCTTGTATAAGACTTCATCCTGATAATAATCGTGGGAGATACTATGCAAAAACCATAAATTATGTTTTGGCCGAAAACTATCGGGGGCATGGTTACATGACAGAAGCAATTAGAAGAGTGGTTAAATATGCCTTTGAAGAATTGAATATAGATCTGTTGTCAGCTGTTCATTATCCTTATAACATTAAATCAAAAAGAATTCTTGAAAAATGTGGATTTGAATATGAAGGGACAATTATACAAGGCTGTAAAAGATGTGATGGGCAGGTCTTTGATGCAGTTTGCTATTCCATTTTAAAAACTGAATATAGACAACTTTTCCTTTATCAATGAGGCCGTGAAACACCTGAGAAGAGTCAATTTATTCTCAGGTGTTTCTTCTTTCTTTTCTTATGAACACTGTTTCTAAACATATGCCTTACGACAGTTCCTTATGCATGGTAATCCTTCCGTTTTTTTTCAGACACTTTGAAAAACCCTGCTTTCTCGTAAAGGCGGAGAGGGCCGGAAAAATCCCATTCGTATCGTTCCTTACGGATGACCGGGAAAGCCTCGACGGCAAGATAGCCTTCGGCTTTGGCGTCGGTTATGGCCCGCTGCAAAAGCGCAGTCGCAACGCCCTTTCCACGGTATTCAGGAGCAATTTCAAAACACACTACGGCCTTTTCATGCACTTCTGGCGGCGCGTAGAAACTTTCTCCCGTACATGGTTCAACGGGATAGTTTGCTTTATCGTTGACATTGCACCACCCAATTGCAATTCCGTCAACAAATGCCAGGTATCCACGCAGGATACCCGCTGCAATTTGCTGTGCGGCGATTTCTTTTGATATATGGCCAATATCAGCGCTGTCTGCGTTGTCGAACGCTTCTTTTGCCTGTGCTCTGGTCATTTGATACATCTGACAATAACACCGGTACGGGGAGTTGTCGGTAAATGCGCGGTTTTCAAAGAAGTCGAAATAGTCGCCGGAAAGTTCAGGGGTGAGCGGCTTAATGGAAATATTCATATGGCACCTCATGAAGGAACATTTCTTTTATGGACCTTGAGAATAGGATCCCAAAAAGCCCGGCATGGAGTTCCATACCGGGCTTCCTAGTAAAACTGGTTATAAAATCACTTTGTTCAAACGCAATCAGGCAATTCGTCTTGCACCGACGTATCTTGCCGTATAATAATCTGTGGAAAGCGCCGTCACGCGGACGACATCTCCTGGAGATGTTGCGTGAATAAAGTATCCGTCCCCCACATAGATTCCAACATGTCCGATCGCCAGGGAACCACGGGAGAAAAATACCAGGTCACCAAGCTGCAGCTCGTCATAAGGAACGAAAACGCCGTTTTCGTACTGATCCGACGAGGTGCGGTTCAGAGAATATCCGAACTGAGAGTAGACATACTGGGTAAATCCGGAGCAGTCAAAACCCTCTTCAGGACTTTCGCCGCCGTAGACATAGGCATAACCCAAATAGTTGTATGCATACTCAACAATTTGCGAACCGATGGTGGAAGCAGCGAGTACATCGTCGTTTGTATAGGAAACCGTGGTGGTCCCGTCTTCCTGCACGGTCATATAGGTAAATACCAAGCCGTCCACGCTCAGATAATCCGGATGGACATAGCCGATCAGATCGACAAACTTAATTTTATACCAACCGCTTTCAATTGCCAGTATGGTCACCATGGTGCCGTCCATCAGGCG
>URVL01000122.1 GCA_900551265.1 uncultured Eubacteriales bacterium
CGAAACAAATACTTTTCTTCCCATTCCCGTCATCCTCATTAATATGTAATCAAACTAGTGTTAGCATCTAAATAGTACAAAACAAAATGAGATATCCTCTTAAATGTTATATAATAAAGAAGTGTGAATAAAGCGTCTATTTAGTCTTGAATTTTGTTACAAAAATATAAGATTGTGTGTTATTAAGGCAAAATTGTTAGATATCTTCTGCGGTGCATATTGATGGCGGAGGCTTGTCATGCGAATTAATGTCTTACCGTTTCTGTTCGTTATATTTCTCTTGCTCAGCGGCTGTTCTTATACCGGACAACCGGATGACGCAGGCTACAGTATACTTTCAGATGAGGCAAAGGTGTCGGAGAGCGGTTTGGAGGCTGGTGGGTATATAGCCATTCATTCGCCAGAAAGCGACACTTTAGACGACGTTCCGGATCCATCCTTACAGGTGGATGATTCTCGTTCGTATAGTGTGCCGGATGCCGCTACAAGCGTACACGAAGCATCATCCGACGGTGAGGCGGAGGCACGTTCAGATAACGAATCCAACAATTCCGCGCAGGTTCCAATTTATCCTGTCGATGAGGATAAAAATTTTGGAAGTGACCACTCGTTTTCCAGTTCCGATGAAGCTGCCGGCTTTACGCCCGATAGCAACGACAGCGAAGAGTCTTTTCCTGAAAATCATGAAGACGCGGAAGCTCTGACCAATTATCCCGAAAAAACACAAGAGGCCGTTCCGTATCAAATCACAGCGTATGTTATGAATACGTCATATGTTAACGAAGATGGCGAAAATATTCTTGCACTTCATATTTTTACGCCAGTAATTGAACTTGAAAGTACGGATTCTGAGGTGTATTTTAATAAGTATTACAATACACGCGCTCTTGAGTATGCGCTCTACATCAACGAAACCGTTTTTCCTGCTTTAGAGGCATCGTTACAAACTTCTGGTGCAAACGTACAGCTTTCTTCAGCCGAAATGAAGTATTCCATCCTATATAACACAGAGGATTATCTCTGTGTGGCCGTCTCTTATACAGAGGAGTTACCGGAACGTTTGGAAAAGCGGGAGGTGGCGTCAATTTTTGATATGAAAAACGCAACTCTGATAGATGAATGGGAAGTCAATGAGGATGCTGATAAATCGTCTGAATCTATTTTAGAGCGTATTGTATTGTCATCAAATGATAATGAAGATCATGTAATGAATGCATCGTCCTGAGAAACAACGGTCCGTTTCATTTTTTGTCATATAAAAATTGCGGGAACATTTTGGCCAGTATGACGTCTGAATACATGGCAATGGATAAGACCCTTGCCAAATACTTTCAGACAGGAGAATTTTAAATGTTACACTCACGTAAACTCATCGCTTTTTTGCTGGCACTCGTACTGTTGCTCTCTTTAGCGGCATGTACCAATGAAGAAGACGGGCAGGATCCCAATAACAATGCTGTTTCTGATGACGGCAACGTCCCGGATGACGGCAGCACCCCTGACGACGGCAATACCCCTGACGACGGCAACACCCCTGACGACGGCAACACCCCTGACGAAAATGGTGAACTCGGTGATGGAAGCGCCTCCGATGAAAATGGTGAACTCGGTGACGAGGCCAATCCTGATGAAACCAACCCCGACAATACGGACGAGCCGGACAGCGGTGCCGCAGATTCGGACATCGATCTCACGGCTTTCTTTGACACGCTGAATGAAACCTATGATCTCTCCTCTACCGCTGATATGGATGAAACGCTTACTGAGTCCTATCTTCCCGGATTGAGTGACATTACGTTGCGTCAGTCTGTTTTGAAAACGCCGATGATCAGCGCAGTAGTTTGTGAAATTCTGCTCGTCGAATGTGAAAACAGTGAAGATGTTGCGGCCGTCGAAGAGATCTTTCAGGCGCGCATCCAGACGCAGATAGACGGCGGCGCTTGGTATCCCGCTTCTATCGAAACATGGGAAGGCGCTCAGGTAGTAAGCTCCGGTAATTATGTGGCGCTCTTCGCACATGAAAATGCCGACGCAATGGCAGAAGATTTCCGTGCACTTTTTGCAGAGTAATGAATAAATTGGAGGAAGTATGGTCTTTTCCAGTATACCGTTTTTATTCCTTTATCTCCCAATCGTACTGGCGGTCTATTATATTGCGCCGTTTCGGTGGCGTAATATTTGGTTGTTCCTCGTAAACCTTGTGTTTTATGGTTGGGGGGAGCCGGTATACATACTTCTCATGCTTCTTTCCATCTGTATCAACTACATCAACGGTATCCTAATTGATAAGCACCGGGCCAATGACCGTCTGGCCCGGCGCATTTTGATCGGCAACACAGTCATTAATTTACTGCTGCTGATGTTTTTTAAATATTATGACCTGTTTGCCGGAGCGCTCAGTGCAATTCCTGGCATCAATATCCAGCCGCTTGGACTGACGCTCCCGATTGGTATTTCTTTTTATACGTTTCAAACCATGTCTTATCCGATTGACGTCTATCGAGGCAGTGCAAGCGTTCAGCGAAATTTTATCAACTTCGGCACGTTTGTCACGCTTTTCCCCCAGCTGATTGCAGGACCAATCGTTCGATATAAAGATATAGCAGATCAACTTGATGAACGGCCTCACACTGTCGAAAAATTTGCCTCAGGCGTCTCACGTTTTCTGGTTGGTCTGGGAAAAAAGGTTCTAATTGCAAACAATATCGGTATGTTGTGGGACACCTACTCCAGCATGGCATCCAGTGAACTGACCGTTGTAGGTGCCTGGACAGGCATACTGGCCTTTTCGCTCCAAATTTATTTTGACTTTTCCGGCTACTCCGATATGGCAATCGGACTGGGGCGTATGTTCGGCTTTGAATTTCTTGAAAATTTCAATTATCCCTATATTTCGCGTAGTGTGACGGAGTTCTGGAGGCGTTGGCACATTTCTCTTGGCACGTGGTTCCGTGATTATGTCTATATTCCCCTGGGCGGTAACCGCTGCGGCATGCCACGTCAGATCTTCAACATTTTAGTTGTATGGGCGCTCACCGGATTCTGGCACGGCGCGAATTGGACCTTCCTTCTTTGGGGATTATATTATGCCGTATTTTTGATTCTTGAAAAGTTGTTCCTGTTAAAGTGGCTCGGACGTATGCCGCGTCCGATTGGTCACATTTATGCGCTATTCGTTGCCGTCTGCGGTTGGGTTCTCTTCCAACTTGACTCTTTGCCGCGAGTTTTTGCCTACTATAGTGCAATGTTCGGCGCAAATGGCGCCGGTTTCATAGCAAGCACAGACCTTTACTACCTCTCAAACTACGCGTTTATGTTATGCCTTGCCGTGTTGGCCTGCACGCCTCTTGGCGCATGGCTGTATCGCAAGATTCCTGAAAAGGCACGCGGCGCAGTTGTTTGTGTGCTTGTTCTGGCGGGATTGATCGTCTCTACTTCCTATCTTGTGGATGCGACCTATAATCCCTTCCTATATTTTAGATTTTGAGGTGCCGCAATGAGTAAAAAATCTTGTTTTGCAGTCAGCGCGGTTTTCCTTTTGTTTATTGCATTTTTCTTCATTATGAATCTGGTTACGCCGGATATTGAATTTTCTGAGCGTGAAAACCGGTATTTGCAAACGCTCCCGAAATTCACGTTTTCATCCTTGTTTTCCGGGGAATACATATCGGATTTTGAAACGTATTCTACGGATCAATTTCCCTACCGCGATACCTGGATCACCATGAAAGCCGCGCTTGAACTGGCCTCCGGGAAACGGGAAAATAATGGCGTCATCCTTTGCGAAAATGAAACGTTGATTGAACCATTTGAGGCCCCGGATGCTTCGGTGATTGAACAAAATATTTCGTCGGTAAATACTCTGGCAGAGAAAGCGGACATACCGGTCTATTTTGCACTCATACCAGGGAAATCCGACATTTGGTCCAATTTACTTCCGGCGAATACGCCAAATGACAGCCAGCGTTCTCTCATTGAAAGCGCCTATTCACAGACAGAGGCACAGACGGTTGATATGTATGCCGTTCTTTCTGCGCACAGTGACGAGTATATTTACTATCGTACCGATCATCACTGGACTACGCTTGGTGCCTATTACGGTTATACAGCGCTTTATGAGGCCATGGGACTTGAGTACCGTCCCCTCTCCTATTTTACGCCGGAAACGATATCAGAAGAATTTTACGGTACCACTTATTCCAGCTCCGGTTTTAGCTGGGTTAAGCCGGACAGCATGGATCTCTATGTTGAGGATCCGGGTACGCTCACCATACAGAATTATCTGGATGGCACAGCGGTCGACGGCGTTCTATATGACATGAGCTATCTTGAGAAAAAGGATAAATATTCTGTGTTTTTCGGTGGCAATACCCCGCTGCTGCAAATTCATACCGGCGTGGAAGATGGCGAGCGTATTTTGATTCTGCGCGATTCCTACGCAGATAGTCTAATCCCCTTCCTCCTCTCAGATTTCTCTGAAATTCACGTAATTGATCTTCGTTATTACAAAGCCAGCATTCAGGAATATCTCACAGAGCATCATATTGACCGTGTCGCCGTACTATACAGCGTCGATACATTTTCAACAGACAATAACCTGTTCCTGCTGACTCGATAAGAAAAATAGCAAAAGCCCATCATGATACATGATGGGCTTTTCTTTACGAAAACTTAACTTGTCAAAGCAGCTGCTGCGGGACTAAGTTATCGAAACGCATCGTAACGAATGACACCGCCAAATTTCACCTTACCAGCAGCGGTCTGTGCCACATGCCGTGCGGTGCTTCGGTCTCTTCCCCGTGCACATACAAACAATGCCCTGCGTCCGGCAGTCAATAGCTTTCCCTCCGTAAATCGAACTTCACCTAAAAACACGCCGACATTTTTCGGAATATCCGCGAGGCCCCGAATAGGTATGCCTGGCTGCTCCGCACCCAACATCAGAACTGAGCAGGACTGTTCGCTGAACCGTATCATCTCATCTGCCAGGCCGCCGTTCATACACGCCACCAAAGCGCTCGCCAGTTCACCGCGCAGGAGGGGCAGAAGACAAAGTGCATCCATCTCCCCAAAACCCACACTGGCGGATAAGAGTTCCAAATTCTTCTCAAGCAGCGCCATTTCAAACCGAACAATACCAGAAGGTCTGGAAACAGCGGGATCGACAGGCCTAATATACGGCAAAAAATAGCGGTGATATGCACGATGCGCAATGTCTCTCGTATATTCCCGCGCCGGCGCTTCTGCTGCAACCGGTCCGTCCTTCTCGTCATAGTAGACGCGTACGGCTGGCATTGGAATAATGGTCTTCCCGTCCGTCATACAATCCACGACAATACGAACGGCATGCGCCGGGGAACGTGAAGTACTGTAAAGGCAATCATCCTGTTCTCCAACCACAAGCCCCGTACTGTGCGAGGCGCGCCATTCTTTCAGGTTATGTACGCGTTCACAGAGCGTATCAACACCGCTATAGGGGGACGTACAATACAGATCCCCTATCTTGCGACTCTCTGCAAATTTCCAGGCCAGTGCATGTTCTCTGGCCGTATTGCCAACAATTAATATATCCATCTTCTACCCTGCATGAAGAAACCGCCGGCTAAGCGCGGCGGTCTCCTCCACGACGTGATTATTTACTCTTGTTCGGGATGAAGCGCGCATTCCGTTTCGACAACTTCCTCAACAGAGGGCGCACAGCCACACGTGCTGTCTTCACCGGCGGTCTCTTCACAGCAGCATGTATCACCACAGTCATCATCACTGCAGCAGCAATCATCATCGCAATTATCGTCATCACATTCGCAGCCGTCATCTATTAAATCTGCACATTCAATATAATCGCGGCATTTCTTTGAAATGTAGACAACACCGGCAACAACGGCAGCAGCAGCAACCCCTATTGCCGCAACGGATACAAAATCGAGCCAGTCTGGTTTCTTTTCAAATCTCATAATTGCACCTCTCTGGATGTAGTTTGACCCTTTCGGGCATTTTTATGCTGTTCGCCGTACAACGCCAAATGAAAGAACACGCAATCGCAGAACCACAGATTTAAAGACGCGCTGCGATTGCACGCAAATATGTTTCCGTGTCAACCGTTTTTTTCTCCGGTATGGAAGAGAGCAGATACAGGTCCTTGGTCATCTGTCCATCCGCTATGACGTCCAAAGACGCCTTTTCAAGACGATTGGCAAAGTCAACAAGCTCGGGGATATCATCCAGTTCACCCCGCTTACGCAGTGCCCCGGACCAGGCGAAAATCGTTGCAACCGGATTGGCAACCGGTGTTCCGCCCTCCAGGTAACGGTAATAATGGCGGGTCACTGTTCCATGTGCAGCTTCATATTCATAAGCGCCAGACGGACTTGCCAATACGGATGTCATCATCGACAGGCTTCCAAACACCGTTGCGACCATATCAGACATCACGTCACCATCGTAGTTCTTACAGGCCCATATAAAGCCGCCTTCTGAACGTACGACCCGCGCGACAGCGTCATCAATCAACGTATAGAAGTACGCAATGCCAGCCTTTTCAAAACGGTCCTTATATTCCTTCTCAAAAATTTCTGCAAAGATATCTTTGAAGCGATGGTCGTACGTCTTGGAAATTGTATCCTTTGTACCAAACCAGAGATCTTCGCCCTGATCAAGCGCATAATTAAAGCAGGAACGCGCAAAACTGCAAATCGACTCTTCCGTGTTGTGCATGCCAAGCGCAATACCGTCGCCTTTAAAGTCAAAAATCGTCTGGCGGGATTCCGTACCATCCGGAGCTGTCAACACCAATTCCGCTTTGGAACCAGCAGGCACCCTTGACTCGACGGATTTATAAATGTCGCCATATGCATGACGAGCAATGGTAATCGGCTTTTTCCATGTTGGAATATAAGGCGATACGCCTTTAACAATAATTGGACGGCGGAAAACTGTCCCATCCAGAACAGCACGAATGGTGGCATTTGGGCTCGGC
>URVL01000123.1 GCA_900551265.1 uncultured Eubacteriales bacterium
TTCCGCGTGGGACTGCATAGAGAAATATGAAGTTATAATTTGGTTGGTTTTGCGTAAAACCGCGCTATATCAGGCTTTAGCGGCGTTTATGGAGAGGTATGGAGATATAGAATCCAGCGTGTGAACGCCGATTACTGATACAACTAACAACAAAACATATAGCGGGACCTATAAGGTACAACAGAAAACGCCGGATGGGACAGACTATGAGGTGATAATTGACGGAATCAACGGTTATGCCACAGTAGCACAGACGGAATATTATGACCATTCAGAAATTCCGACTCTGCCAATCAATATAGGTGATTATTCCATATATTTCATTCCAAAGAATTAAATACTTTTACTGATGCCGCGAGACCTTGTTACCGGAGAGCCAAACAACCCACGGCACATATCGAGAAATACGACTGATTCACAGGAGGTGTGAAAATGACGACTTCAAATATAAAAGCGCTGGTACCGGGTGAGCTGTGCAAGGTGTGGGAGCTTGTTTTGGACATTGAAAATTATGGCGCTTGGAGAAGCGGCCTGAGTAAAACGGAAATCATAAATGAAAAGAAGTTTGTTGAATATACAAAAATTGGCTACCGTACAACATTTACCGTTACGCATGTCGAATCATATAGACGCTGGGAATTTGATATGCAAAACAGCAATATGACAGGTCATTGGATCGGCATTTTTACTGATAAAGGAAATGAAACAGAGATAAACTTTACCGAGTGCGTGGAAGCAAAAAAATTGTATATGAAACCTTTTGCGAAGTCATATTTGAAAAAGCGGCAGGCACAGTTTGTTGCAGATCTGATGAAAGAAATGAACAGGTTTCATAATAAGCTCCTTTAGATTGGAGGGATACATAGCGAATGAAAATGAGTAAAATTTTAGGAGGCGTATTACCTATGAGAGATATGATTGGATACTGTGGTTTGAATTGCGAAAAATGTGACGCATATCTTGCGACGATTCACAACGATCAGACCTTGCGTGAGAAAACGGCAAAACTGTGGGCAGAGTTAAATAGTGCTCCTATTTTCCCGGAACATATTAACTGCGAAGGTTGCCGTGTGAACGGAGCGAAAACGATATTTTGCGAGAATATATGTGAAATTCGGAGATGTGCGTTGAAAAAAGGCGTTTCCACCTGCGGCGGCTGTTCTGAATTAAAAACCTGCCCCACTGTCGGGGCGATTCTCGAAAACAATCCGACAGCTTTGGAAAATCTGAAGTTGTAGAGGTGAGAATACTTATGTGGTTTTGGTGGCTTATGCTAATCTGTGATTTAATAATTCCTATCATAATGCTTGTTGCGGGAAGAATGATGTGGAAGCATTGCCCTAAACGTATAAATAGAGTGGTGGGATATAGAACAGCTCGTTCTATGAAAAATATGGATACATGGAAATTTGCTCACGAGTACTGCGGACAACTTTGGTGGAGGATTGGATTAATTATGATAGTCCCGTCTGCTATCATACACATTCCGTTTTACCATAGCGACGGCAACACAATAGGAGTTGTCACACTTATTCTTGGGGCGATTCAAGTCGTAGTTTTAAATGCTTCCATTTTTCCAACAGAAGCTGCTTTGAAAAAGAGATTTAACGATGACGGAACACGAAGGTAACTTCCTGTTTACGGAGGAGATACAAAATACAATGCTTGAAAATACTCCCACTCAATCAGCTATGATTGAATTGCTCGGACAACCTTTGTTTGAGGTCTGGCAAGAGCTGTGTTCGGCTATTGATGAAAAATACGATATGGAGCGGCTGTGGAATACTGGCGGTAAGAACTGGACTTACGAATATAAGTACCGCAGAGGTGGTAAGACCCTTTGCTGTCTATATGCAAAAAACAATTGCGTTGGGTTTATGATCATTTTCGGAAAAGATGAAAGAGCAAAATTTGAAGAAATACGGGATACTCTTTCTGATAGTGTTTGCAGACGGTATGATGAAGCAAAAACTTATCGCGACGGGAAATGGGTAATGTTTGAGCCGACCAATACCTCTGAATTTAATGATTATATAAAATTATTGGCTATTAAAAGAAGACCCAATCAACAATAATTATATAAAAAAGTTTTTGCTGGTTTTACAGCAGTCAGCGAAATGGACGAGGAAGATCGTATGATTGCCCGCCTGCAGCAACGTTTATGGAAAAGAGGACTAGTTGAGTACAAGAAAGAATACAGGGAATTTTATATGCCAAAGAATAAGCCAGGTGCCGTAAAGATTCCGATAATTATGCCTCAAGATAAATCCTGGAGGCACAACTGGGCAGCGGTGTATGACCTTTGGATAATGGCTTATTTACTACAAGAAAACCGTAGGACTTTGAAGCTGAAGCCCTACGGTTTTCTTGTAATTTATTGAATCTTTTTTGGAATGGCAAAAGAAATGGTAACAGCAAATCCACCTTGTCGTCCGTGGTCAAAAGATATAGTTCCTTTGTGGGCGGAAACAATCTGTCCGACAATCAAAAGCCCTAAACCGTGTCGCGGCTCGGTAGTTCCGCTGTCACTCATCATATAGTGGGGTGTCGTTCTGAGCTTTTCCAGCTTTTCATCTGTAACGCCTATACCGTTATCTTCAACGATAATTTTATATTCCGTATCGCTTTTTTGGACGCATACCGAAATTGTGCAGCCATCCGGATTGTGCGTTTGAGAATTGGTAATCAGGTTGCCGATTGCCCGTCGCAGCAATTCCTTGTCTCCGTTTATGATACAGGCAGTTAATGCTTCATCTGTGTTCCACTCTATCGGATATTTTTCTTCCATACCCAAATTGATAAAATCAACAACGCCCTGTCTTGCAATCGCCACGAGATTGACAGGTTTTGGATGGAGCGGCTGCATATTATATTCTAACTTCGACGCAAGGTTTAAGTCATTGATGAGGTTCTTCATTTTCATGCTTTGCTGGCGGATAATCCGTGCTTTTTTCCTTTCACTTTCCGGCAGGCTTTCGTTGTCCTCAATCTGTCCGGCATATCCCATCACCATAGAAAGAGGTGTGCGAATGTCGTGGGATACGCCGGAAATCCAGTTTGCTCTTGCTGTCTCTTTCCTTTGCAGGTTTCGCTTCTGCCTTTGGAGAATATCCGATGTTTGATTGATGTTGGCGGCAAGGTCGGAGAGGAGTCCTTTTTCCCGGACATAAACAGGCTCACCCGAAGGCAGCGCTTGTATGCCGTTTGTAATCGGCTTGACAGATTTCAGCAGCTTGGAATTGGCGGTCATATAAATCAGGAAAATCAAAAAAATATTCACACCGATCACGACAAGAACTGTATAGGGAGCGTTTTTAATGAAATTGTAATCCCAGCTGGGAGCCATATGCTTCCAGAATCGGTCTTTCGGATAACCGACAACAACTAATCCATTTTCAGCTTCTCCCGTATAAGTAGGGTATCCGTCAATATATCCCCGTGTCAAGCTTGCAATATCGGAGGCCGTATATTGCAGAGGAACGGTATCCGGCAGATTTTCCGTATGCCATTTTACCTCTAAGGTGTCATTATCAATATAGATTGCCCACGCATTTTCCCGGCTTAACCGATCCGCCATGTCGCCGGATAAGACATATCCCGTCTCCGTTTCCTGTAAAGCTTCCGCAGTCTCGCTTGCCGTAGTATACGGCCTGACATTCGACATTTGGTTGGCGGAAATCACTACAAGGATGATAATATTAAGGACGATAACCAATATCATACTTAACAGCAATATTCCTACAAATCGCCGAATGAGTTTCGTAATATCTTTCATATCATCTCCCCGCCAATACCAACTTGTAACCCAAGCCCTTTACAGTAATAAGGGATACGGGCTTTGAGGGATTGGCTTCGATTTTTTCCCTGATTCTGCGGATATGCGCCATCAGCGAGTTTTCATATCCGTAGGGGTTATCTCCCCACGCAGCTTCGCAAAGCTGATCAATTGTTACAATTCTTCCCGCATTCCGGTAAAGCGCCAACAAAATATCGTGTTCTTTTGCTGTTAGCGGAAAATGCTCATTTTCTTTTATGACCTCGGCACGGTCAAAGTCAATTTGGCTTCCAGCAAGCTGGACGATGGGACTTTCCCCTTTGTAATAACGCCGTAAAATGATTCCTATGCGTAAGGATAATTCTTTCGGAAGGAACGGCTTTACCATATAATCATCAGCGCCGAGCCCCAAGCCTTTCAGCTTGTCCTCATCTTCTCCACGGGCAGTTAAGAAGAGGACGGGAACTTCGGTAAAAGTCCGCATCTGTTCAAACAAAGAAAAACCGTTCCCATCGGGCAGCATGACATCCAGAATGGCAAGATCAGGCTTCCAGTCCTTGCACATCTGCAAAGCTTCAGATACTGTCCCAGCGGTTTTCATTGCTTTAAAACCGTCCTGCGTTAAAATAGATGTTACCATTTCCAGTAAATCCGCCTCATCGTCTACGATGAGGATTTTTTTGTATTTTAAGTAACCGTAGTCCATCATATCATTCTCCTTTTTTATATTATAGCACCACCATTGGGGAATTTCGATGACCGCTTTAAAATGTAAGGTAAATGTAAGGTGGGGAGAAGGTTGCCACAAGGTTACGACTTTATACTAAAGACAACAAAGGAAAGGAGATTTCACAATATGAATATAATCGAAACTCAAAATCTGACGAAAACCTACGGCGATTTCACGGCAGTATCCCATCTGAATCTCCATATTCGCAAAGGAAGCGTTTATGGATTTTTAGGCCCGAACGGAGCGGGAAAATCCACAACGATGAAACTGTTTCTCGGTCTCACACCGCCAACAGACGGCAGCTTTTATATCGACGGAAAAACATATCCGTCAGACCGCGTTTCCATCTTGAAGGAAGTTGGCTCGTTGATCGAGGCGCCCGCCTTTTACGGGAATCTGACCGGAGAAGAAAACCTTGATATTATACGGAAAATCCTCGGATTGCCGAAAAGCTGTGTCAATGACGCTTTGGAGCTTGTAGGCTTAACGGAATTTAGGAAAAGACTTGCGAAGAAATATTCGCTTGGTATGAAACAGCGGTTAGGCTTGGCAGGGGCATTGATCGGCAGACCGCCAATTCTGATTCTCGATGAACCGACCAACGGACTTGATCCGGTGGGTATTCACGAGATACGCACCCTGATTCGTTCTCTGCCGCAGAAATATGACTGCACGGTATTGGTTTCTTCTCACTTGCTCCCCGAAGTAGAGCTTATGGCTGACGATGTTGGTATTTTGAACCACGGTCACCTTCTGTTTGAAGGAACAATGGTGGATTTGAAAAGGAGCGCCCGCGCTGCCGGATTCCCGACGGACAATCTGGAAGATACTTTCCTTGCTATGATTGATGAAGACAATCAGCGGAGAGGAGGAGCCATATGAGCATTGTCATAGAGTCTAAAAAGCTGAAACGCACGGGTTATCTCCCTGCATTTTTGGCGGGAGGATTCCTTGCCGCAGCTTTTCCGGTTGTCTATATGATGGTAAAAGCGGAGGAAATGACTTCGCTCTCCGGAAATCCACTGGAGATATTGATGTCTGCCAACTGGCAGATGATGGCCATGCTGAATGTTCTCATTTCTATTTGCGGCGCTTGTATGATGTACCACACGGAATATGCCGATAACGGGATACAGAAAATGTCGGTGCTTCCCATTCGTCAGGAAAATCTATTTTTCGGAAAATTTGTGATTGCCGCTCTGGTTTTGTCAGCCATGGTGGTCATCGAAATGGCAGTTTTAGTCGGCTGCGCGAAGAATTGGTTTCCAAGCTATGTATTTGATCTGACCGAAATACTGAAAACCGCAGGTTTCCAAATTGTCGTTACGCTGCCAACTGTCATGCTTATGCTGGCCATTGCGTCCGCCTGCAAGAATATGTGGGTATCCCTCGGTATCGGTATGATTTTAGTATTCACGCTTTCTATTCTTCCGCAGGATAATGTAGTGCTAAGCCTGTTCCCGTTTGCTTCTCCGTATCAAATGCTCTCTGCGGCAATGGAAAATAACCGTACCCTTTTGTTTTTAGTTGCTTGCGGAATTGAAACTGCCTTGTTCGGTATTGTGGAGGTACTTTATCTGAAAGCAAGGAGGTGTTTTGAATGAATTTCTTATCCTTAGTCGGGGTAGAACTTAAAAAAATCCGGCGCTCTAAAATCTTTTTGATCTTGCTGATCCCCGTCATTATGATGTGGATTCCGGGTATTATCAATGTAGATATGAACTTCGATTTGAGGGGTATCCCGATCACTCCAGAAAACAACTTTTTTATTCAGGGCTTTATGGGTATGGTTTGGTTTATGATTCCGGCATCGCTCGTGATCTGCACCGTACTGCTTAATCAAACGGAACACTCGAATAAGGGAATTTTGAAAATGCTGTCCCTGCCGATCAGCACGACCAAATTATGCCTTGCAAAATTTACCGTTTTGCTGATACTGGCGGCAGTTCAGATGATCATGTCCATTGGTGCGTACGATATCTGTGCGGCAATCGTTACCCATACGCAGGATTATAATTTTATCCTTGAGCCGTTATATGTCTGCAAAAATGTATGCAGTATCTATGCCGCTGCAATTCCAATGGCTGCTGTATACCTTGCGGTTTCCACTTTAATTCAATCTCCCATTTTTTCGGTCGGTATCGGTCTGGCTTCGATTGTACCTTCCGTGCTTATGATAAATACGAAAATTTGGTTTGCCTACCCGATGAGCTATCCGTTCTATCTGATAATGGTGGCGTATGGGAGAGCTGCCGAGGGCGTTTATGAAACACAAATTGCTTGGTTGCCGTGGTTGCCCGTTGCAGTAGGGATCACGATTTTGGCACTTGCCGTATCGTGTGTTCGATACGGTGTATCTGAAAGGAGATAAGCGTCGGTGTACAAGGGGTACAAACGAGATAAAATAGAAATGAGGGGCGATAGAGCGGAAATGTCAGATTTTCCACTCTA
>URVL01000124.1 GCA_900551265.1 uncultured Eubacteriales bacterium
CTGATTGAGATGTTGAGGGGTGACGCGCCATGAAGGAATTATCACTGAATATCCTTGATATCGCAAAGAACTCCGTGAAAGCGGAGGCTACTTGCATTGAAATTTCCATTGTAGAGGAGCAGGGGATCCGAACGCTGACAATTCGGGATGACGGGTGTGGTATGAGCCCGGAGTTCCTTGCGCAGGTGACGGACCCGTTTACAACGACGCGAACCACCCGCCCCGTCGGGATGGGGCTGCCGCTTTTAAAGCTGGCGGCGGAACAGGCTGACGGGAAGCTCACGATTACCTCACGCCAGGGAGAGGGTCACGGTACGACCGTACAGGCAACCTTTCGAATCGATCATCTCGACTGCGTACCCGTGGGCGATGTCGCCGGAACCATGGTGACGCTTATTCAGGGAAGTCCGAATATTGATTTCGAATTCCTATACCGGACGGATGCCGGAGAAAAACGCCTGTCAACGCGGGAGATGCGTGAAGTGCTGGGCGATGTGCCGCTCGACACGCCCGAGGTACTTGTGTGGGTGTCGGAGCTTTTGAATGAACCATTTAGTTAAGTAAACCATAAATTTGATATAAACGAAAAAGGGAAGGGAAAGCACTATGAAAACTTTAGCGGAACTCCAAGCAATCCGTGACAGTATGAAAGACAAAGTCTCCCTGCGCAACGGAACTGCCGGCATGCGTGTGGTAGTTGGTATGGCTACCTGTGGTATTGCGGCGGGAGCCCGTCCTGTACTGAATGCGTTTGTGGAGGAAGTGAACAAGCAGGGCCTTACTGAGAAAGCTACCGTTACGCAGACCGGCTGTATCGGTATCTGTCAGTATGAGCCGGTCGTTGAAGTGTTTGAGGCTGGAAAGGATAAGGTCACTTATGTCAAGATGACCGCCGAAAAAGCCCGCCGCGTTGTTGAGGAGCACATCAAGGGCGGTAAAATCGTTCACGAGTATACGATTGGCGCAGCCCAGAACTAATTTGGAGGGGAAACCAACATGATACGTTCACATGTATTGATTTGCGGCGGTACCGGCTGTACCTCGTCGGGTAGCCAGAAGATCCGGGAGCACCTGGAAAACGAACTTGCGGCCAAGGGCCTTGCTGATGAAATCAAGGTAGTGCAGACCGGCTGTTTTGGCCTGTGCGCACTTGGTCCCATTATGATTGTCTATCCGGAGGGAACGTTCTATAGCCGCGTTACCAATGAGGATGTTTCCGAGATTGTAGAGGAGCACCTGTTAAAGGGCCGTCCTGTCGAACGCTTAATTTATAATGACGGTGCGGAGGATGCGGCCAATGAGCACGGTGTCTCGTCGCTGAACGATACAAACTTTTATAAGTCTCAGAAGCGGGTTGCGCTGCGTAACTGCGGTGTAATTAATCCCGAGGTCATTGATGAGTACATAGCTCGCGACGGTTATATGGCGCTTGCCAAGGTACTCACGGAGATGACGCCGGATGACGTCATCAATACACTGCTTGCCTCCGGTTTGCGCGGCCGCGGCGGCGCGGGTTTCCCAACCGGTATGAAGTGGAAGTTTGCCAAGGCGTATGATAACGATCAGAAGTACGTCTGTTGCAACGCGGATGAGGGCGACCCCGGCGCATTCATGGATCGTTCCGTTCTTGAGGGCGACCCGCATGCGGTTTTGGAGGCTATGGCCATCGCCGGCTATACCATTGGCGCCAATCAGGGCTATATTTATGTCCGTGCGGAGTATCCGATTGCTGTTCAGCGCCTGACCATTGCCATTGCACAGGCACGTGAATATGGCCTGCTCGGCAAAAATATTTTGGATACCGGGTTTGATTTTGATATTGATCTCCGTCTCGGCGCCGGTGCGTTCGTCTGTGGCGAAGAAACCGCGCTGATGACTTCTATAGAAGGTAACCGCGGTGAACCGCGCCCACGTCCGCCGTTCCCGGCAGAAAAGGGCCTTTTCCAGAAACCTTCGATTTTGAACAATGTAGAAACTTATGCGAATATTCCGCAGATTATCTTGAAAGGCGCCGACTGGTTTGCTTCCATGGGTACGGAAAAGTCCAAGGGTACCAAAGTCTTCGCGCTCGGCGGTAAGATCCATAATACGGGCCTCGTTGAGGTCCCGATGGGTACCACGCTCCGTCAGATCGTTGAGGACATCGGCGGCGGCATACCGAACGGCAAAAAGTTTAAGGCTGCGCAGACCGGCGGACCTTCCGGCGGATGTATCCCTGCCGAGCACCTGGATGTCCCGATTGACTACGATAATCTGACGGCCATCGGCTCTATGATGGGATCCGGCGGCCTGATCGTCCTTGACGAGGACGACTGTATGGTTGATATTGCAAAGTTTTTCCTCGAATTCACCGTCGAGGAGTCTTGCGGTAAGTGCGCGCCTTGCCGTATCGGCACCAAGCGCCTATATGAAATTCTCGATAAAATTACGAGAGGCAACGGCACGTTAGAAGATCTGGACAAGCTCGAGGAGCTCTGCTATCACATCAAGGCCAACTCCCTCTGCGGACTTGGACAGACCGCTCCGAACCCCATACTCTCCACGCTGCGTTACTTCCGCGACGAGTATATTGCACACGTCGTTGAGAAGCGCTGCCCGGCGGGCGTCTGTAAGCACCTGCTGCGCTACACAATCGATCCCGATAAGTGCCGTGGCTGTACGGCCTGCGCCAGAGTATGTCCGGCGGAAGCCATTACCGGCCGTGTCAAGGAAGCCCACGTCATCGATCCTGAGAAGTGCCTGAAGTGTGGCGCCTGTATGGAGAAGTGTAAGTTCGGCGCGATATCGAAAAAGTAAGGAGGGACGTACACAATGGATACCGTAAAAGTTAAAATTAACGGCATAGAAGTCGACGCCCCGGTAGGCTCGACCATCTTGGAAGCCGCACACATGGCCGGCATTCGGATTCCGACGCTGTGCTACTTGAAGGGAATTAACGCGATTGGCGCCTGCCGTATGTGCCTGGTTGAGGTAAAAGGCGCGCGTGCGTTGGCCGCCGCCTGCGTTTATCCTGTGAATAACGGCATGGAGGTTTTTACAAATACTCCTGCGCTTCGCAAGGCGAGAAAGACCACCCTGGAGCTGATTCTCTCGAATCACCGTATGGATTGCCTTTCCTGTCCGCGCAACGGAAACTGCGAGCTGGCAACTCTCGCAAAAGAGTATGGCGTAGATCAGTATAAATATGGCGATGGACGTGAAATCCCGGTAGAACTTGACACTTCCTCGCCGCACCTGATCCGCGACAATTCCAAATGTATCCTCTGCCGCCGCTGTGAGGCCGTTTGCCGTTCGAATCAGCTTGTGTCTGTAATCGGTGCAAATGAACGCGGCTTCCGGACGCATATTGGCAGCCCGTTTGAGATGGACCTCGCCGAAACACCCTGTATCAACTGCGGCCAGTGCATTACGGTTTGCCCGACCGGCGCCTTGCAGCCAAAGGACGACACCGGGAAAGTGTGGGATGCGATCGCCGACCCGTCAAAACATGTCGTCGTTGGACCTGCTCCTTCTGTCCGTGCCCAGCTTGGCGAATGCTTTGGCATGCCGATCGGCACGAATGTCGAAGGAAAGATGGTTGCCGCGCTTCGCCGCCTTGGATTTGACAAGGTGTTTGACGTGGACACGGCGGCTGATATGACCATCATGGAAGAGGGAACAGAACTTCTTGAGCGCATCCAAAACGGTGGAACGCTCCCGCTGATTACATCGTGTTCTCCCGGTTGGGTGAAATTCTGCGAGACATATTATCCGGAGTTTATTCCGAATATTTCTTCCTGTAAATCTCCGCAGCAGATGTACGGCGCGTTAATGAAAACGTATTATGCTGAAAAGACCGGCCTTGATCCAAAGGATATTTTTGTCGTTTCCGTCATGCCGTGCACAGCAAAGAAGTTTGAGATTGGCCGTGAGGATCAAAGCGCTTCGGGTTATCCGGACATTGATGTTTCCATCACGACGGTGGAACTTGCTAACATGATTAAGCGTGCGGGCATTCAGTTCGACGCCTTGCCTGACGAGGAGTTCGATCCGGTATTCGGTATCGGCACCGGTGCTGGTCACATCTTTGGGGCAACCGGCGGCGTTATGGAGGCTGCATTGCGTACTGTGTATGAAGTGGTAACTGGCAATACTTCGCCA
The DNA here is from genome assembly GCA_900551265.1 of uncultured Eubacteriales bacterium. Lineage (GTDB taxonomy): Bacteria > Bacillota > Clostridia > Oscillospirales > QAMX01 > Allobutyricicoccus > Allobutyricicoccus pentlandensis. Next base: position 4,141 of record URVL01000124.1, read on the forward strand.
AATGTGGACTATACAGAGGTTCGCGGCACGGAGGATATCAAGGAAGCTACCTATGATATCGGTGGGATGAAGGTCAATGTCGCAGTTACCTCCGGTCTTGCCAATGCTGCAAAACTTCTTGACAGCGTAAAGTCCGGTGAGAAGAATTATCACTTTATTGAAGTCATGTGCTGCCCAGGCGGCTGTGTCAATGGCGGTGGTCAGCCCGATCAGCCCGGCTACGTCCGTAACTTCCAGGATCTCCGTGCCTTGCGTGCGAAGGCCCTGTATCAGGAGGACGAAGCTTCTACCTTCCGTAAGAGTCATGAAAATCCGGTCGTCAAGGAGATCTATAGTACGTACCTTGAGAAACCCGGCAGCCACAAGGCGCATGAAATCCTCCATACTTCCTATGTGGCAAGAAAGAAATATTAAGCGCTGACATTCTCTGCGTATTGTAAAAAGCACAACGGGGCCTGCGTCTTCTAGGACGTGGGCCCTTATTTTCAGGCGTACAGCAAGTAGAGCCGGCTTTCGTGAGATGTAATTTGTAAGAAACACCCCCGGACGTACATTCATCCGGGGGTGTTCTGTGTGCGTTATTTTGTTTCTGAATCAGCTTCATTTTTGCGGCGCCCTTTTAAAAGGAGGACGGTAAGCGCGGCAGAGGATAGTGCCAAAACACCTGCCCACAGAATCCACTCGCTGGAATCTCCGGTTTTTGGAATATCTGCAAGCGGCACATCTTCATCGAAAATGTTAATCAACCCGTTGCCGTCTGCAAGCGGCACATTTTCGTCTACGATATCGGTCAGGCCGTTATCTTCTTCGGAGGAATTTCCCTCATTGGCAGCGCCGGCTAAATCGCCGCCGTCTGTAAGAGGCACATCCTCATCCGGAATGTCTTCTATATCCTGGTCCAGATCGTTTCCGGGCTCCGGTTCCGCTTCAGAGTCCTGACCGTCAGGCTGTTCGGGGTCCGGATTTGTTGAAGGAATCGTGTCGGGATCGCTCGGATCTGTGTCCGGAATGTTGTTTACCGTTACATAATAGACGCGTATGACGTTGCTGCCCGGGTCAGAGGTGATGGTCAACGGGAAATTCGAAGCGCCGGTATAGTGGGAATTGAGGCCATACTTATGTGTGAAGCTGTCGATGACATCTCCGAAAGTTGCCGTTCCATATTCCGTGGCGCCGTCGTCACGTACGCCGTCATAGTAGTACTCAACGCGATAGCCAAACTCGCCCTTCACATAGTAAACACGGATGACATTATTGGCCGGGTCCGTATCTACGGTCAGCGGCGCTGTGTCATGATCAAATATATATCCATCCGCTGCTTTATCCGGATAAGTGCTGATAGAATCGTGGAACTTTGCGGTCCCCGTCACAGTGGCACGGTCATCTCGAATGCCATCGTAGTAATATTCCACGGTGTAGGTATAGTCCGAACGGATATAATAAACGCGGATGATATTTTCATCTGTGTTGCTGGTAATGTTTAGCGGGAGACCGGTAACGGTTTCAAGCTCGTAGCCGGTGCGTGTTTTATCCGTATAGGATGAGATGGTATCGTGGAAAGTGGCAGTGAATGAATCCGTTTTGGATGTGTCGATCACACCGTCGTAGTAATATTCGACCTTGTAACCAAAGGAATCTTTGACATAGTAGATTCTGATAACATTATTGTCTGCGTTTGCAGTTACCGTCATGGGAAGATTTTCAGTCTTGTCAAGTTTGTAACCATCAATCTTCTTGTCGGGGTAAGTCGAGACCTGTGTGCCGAACGTTTCTGCGGCGCCGATGACCGTCTTGGTATCATCCTTTACGCCGTCATAGTAATACTCAACGGTGTATGCGTACTGTCCCTTGACATAATAGATGCTAATAACATTATTCTCTTCGTTCGAGGATATGGTCAGCGGGAGATTTTTTTCACCATTTTCAGCAAGCACGTACCCATCGCGAAGCTTTGCAGAGTAGGTGGAGATCTTCTCGCCGAAGGTTGCCGTTCCGGTAACGGTTGCCGCGTCGTCGCGCACGCCATCATAGTAATACTCAACTTTGTAACCAAAGGAATCCTTCACGTAATAGACGCTGAGCACATTCTGCGATACATCTGTGCCAATGACCAGTGGCGCGGTATCACGGTCAAACTTATAGCCGTCGATCTTCTGATCCGGATAAGTAGCAATGCTTGCGCCATATGCGGCGGACAACGTCTGTGTTTTGCTGTTGTCAATCACACCGTCGTAATAGTAGTGAATGGTATAGTCGTAGCTCTTATAAGAGGTTTGACCGTATACGTTAACGTTGTCGGCGGGCATGACATCAGGGATTGTCGCACTTGTCGTATAGCTGGAGTCGGAATACCAGCCGGAAAACGTCAAATATGTTTCCGAAGGCGCATAGGTATATGCCGTAACGCTTTGCCCTGCATAATAGGAATCTGTGTGAACGACTACACCATCGACGTAATACGTAATGGCGTACTGCGTCTCAGGCGTATATGTCCAGATGCCCGTAAAGACAACGCCGGATTCTGACATGACGGCGGAGGTCTGGTTCCAGGAAGTAAGCCTCCAGGTGCCGACCGTCACACCGTTTTCCGTGACAGTATAAGTTGTATCAATCGCCGGAGCCTTGTCGGAGAGAAAAACGGTTGCGCCTGCAAGGTACGTATTGGTATCCGAAACCTGGAATTCGCCGCTCTGTGTGGAGATCGCCGCAGGCAGAGAGCCGGAGGCTGCGGTATATTGATACGCAACGCTGTAAGTTGAGAT
>URVL01000125.1 GCA_900551265.1 uncultured Eubacteriales bacterium
CAGGGACGCTTCCGCCAGAACCTGCTTGGTAAGCGTGTCGACTACTCCGGCCGTAGCGTTATCGTTGTCGGCCCGGAATTGAAAATATACCAGTGCGGCCTGCCGAAGGAGATGGCGCTGGAGCTCTTCAAGCCGTTTGTCATGAAAAAACTTGTGGACGACGGCATAGCAAACAATATCAAGAGCGCCAAAAAGATGGTCGAACGTGCCCGTACGGAGGTTTGGGACGCGCTTGAGGACATCATCAGCGAGCATCCGGTCCTTTTGAACCGTGCGCCGACGCTGCACAGGCTTGGTATTCAGGCGTTTGAGCCGGTACTGGTTGAGGGCCGCGCGATTAAGTTGCATCCGCTTGTCTGTACGGCGTTTAATGCAGACTTTGATGGCGATCAGATGGCAGTGCATGTGCCGCTGTCCGCTGAAGCACAGGCCGAAGCCCGCATTCTGATGCTCTCGGCCAACAACCTCTTGAAGCCTGTTGACGGAAAACCGATTGCCGTTCCGACGCAGGACATGATCCTGGGTTCTTATTACCTTACCTATGAGCGTGACGACGAACCCGGCACCGGCAAAGTGTTTGCGAGTCCGGACGAAGCGCTGCTCGCCTACAGCGAGGGCGTGGTAGGCATTCATGCGCCGATCCGCGTGCGTGACAGCAGTGTGATCGACGGGAAAAAGGTGACAAAGATCATTGATGCGACCGTGGGCCGTCTGATTTTTAATCAGCCGATTCCGCAGGATCTCGGCTTTGTGGATCGTTCCACGCCGGAATCACAGATCGACCTGGAAGTGACTTTCAACGTCGGTAAAAAGCAGCTTGAGAAAATTATTAATAAATGCGTACAGATCCATGGCTTCGGCCGTACGGCCCAGCTGCTCGACGAAGTGAAGGCAATGGGCTACAAGTACTCCACGCGCGGCGCCATTACGATTTCGGTTTCCGACATGGTGGTGCCTAAAGAGAAGAAAGCGTACATCACAGAGACCGAACAGCGTGTGGCGCAGATTGACCGCCGCTATCGCCGCGGGTTTATTACGGATGACGAACGCCGCCGTCTTGTCATAACAGAATGGGAAGAGACGACAAAGCGTGTAACCGACGCGCTGAATCAGAGCATGGACCGCTTTAACCCGATTTACATGATGTCCGACTCCGGTGCGCGTGGTTCTACCAGTCAGATCCGTCAGCTTGCCGGTATGCGCGGCCTGCTTGCGGACACCTCCGGTAAGACCATTGAAATTCCGGTTAAGGCGAATTTCCGTGAGGGCCTGACCGTTTTGGAATTCTTTATTTCGTCGAGAGGCGCGAGAAAGGGTTCCGCCGATACCGCGCTGCGTACTGCGGACTCCGGTTATCTGACCCGCCGCCTGGTTGACGTATCTCAGGATGTCATCATCCGTGAGACGGACTGCGGCAGTACGGAGGGCATTGAAGTTTACGATATTATGCAGGGCAACGCGCTGATTGAGCCGCTCTACGACCGTCTTGTGGGACGTTATCTGGTGGAGGATCTCTATGACGGGCAGGGGAATCTTTTGATGGATCACGACCACATGATGAGTGCAGAAGACGCGCAGCGCATTGTAGACGCAGGCATTGAGCGCGTTACGATCCGCAGTGTGCTTACCTGTAACTGCCGTCATGGCGTCTGCGCCAAATGTTACGGCGTGAACCTGGCAACCAGCGAGCCGGTATCCATCGGCGAGTCTGTCGGCATTATTGCCGCGCAGTCCATCGGCGAGCCGGGCACGCAGCTCACCATGCGTACGTTCCATACCGGCGGTATCGCCGGCGGCGATATTACGCAGGGTCTTCCGCGTGTTGAGGAGCTCTTTGAGTCCCGCAAGCCCAAGCGTGTGGCAACGCTTACCGAGATCGGCGGCGTTGTCTCGATCGAGGAGATCCGGCGCGGCACGATGCGCAATGTGACCGTGACAAATCCCGAGACAGGGGATGCACGCTCTTATCAGATTCCGTTTGGTTCCACGCTGCGCGTACAGCCGGGCTCCATCGTACAGGCCGGCGAAGAATTGACCGAGGGCGCGCTGAACCCGCATGACGTGCTCCGTGTACGTGGCGTTGCGGCCGTCCATGCGTACCTCATCCAGGAAGTGCAGAAGGTTTACCGTCAGCAGGGCGTTGATATCAATGATAAGCACATTGAGGTCGTCGTGCGTCAGATGATGCGCAAAGTGAAGGTAGAAGATGCCGGCGATACGGAGCTTCTGGTCGGCTCCATGGTCGATAAGGGAGAATTCCGTGAACAGAACGCGGCCATTGAAAAGCGTATTGCCGAGGGTGAAATCGGACTGCGCCAGGCCACCTGTTCCCCGGTCATGCTGGGTATTACGCGTTCGTCACTTGCCACTGACAGCTTCCTTTCCGCCGCGTCCTTCCAGGAGACAACGCGTGTTTTGACCGAAGCCGCCATTAAGAGCAAGGTGGACCCGCTGATCGGCCTGAAAGAGAATGTGATTATCGGCAAATTGATCCCCGCCGGGTCCGGAATGGACATTTATCACGAGGGATATACTGTTTATGAGCCGAATTCCGGCGAAGTTGCTGTTGACTAATTGACAAAACTATGTTATTATGACAGACGGCGTTTAATGCGTGATCGTGCAAAACGCCGTCTGTAACGCGTTTTCACGGTACAGGGAGGCTCCGATTTGGATTGGACGTGCTGAAAAAAGCCCGAAAAGTGATTGGCGTCAAACAGACGAAAAAAGCCGTAGAACGCGGCGAGGCCATTCGCGTCTTTCTTGCACGCGATGCGGAGGCTCGTTTGACCGGGCCGGTACGGGCGCTGTGCGAGGCGTCCGGCGTGCCGCTTGTTGAAGTGGAGTCCATGCGCGCGTTGGGAAAGGCGTGCGGCATCGGCGTGGGAGCCGCTGTGGCGGCAGTTTTGCGGTAATTTGTTTACAGGAAAGCATATTTTGTTGGAAAACAGGAAAAATATGCGTGTGTTCTGTGCGAAATTTGCGGCTTTTGCCGCATTTCGAAATATATTCCGTTTCAAGGAGGTGAAATCATGCCAACCTTTAACCAGCTAGTCAGAAAAGGTAGAGAGACAGTCACCTATAAGTCCACCGCTCCGGCACTCCAGAAGGGCCTGAATTCCAAGAAAATGGAGCAGACCGATCTGAGTTCCCCGCAAAAGCGTGGCGTTTGCACCGCTGTCCGTACTGCCACTCCGAAAAAGCCGAACTCCGCGCTGCGTAAGATTGCCCGTGTGCGTCTTTCCAACGGTATCGAAGTGACCGCCTATATCCCGGGCGTCGGCCATAACCTGCAGGAGCACAGCGTCGTGATGATTCGCGGCGGCCGTGTAAAGGATCTGCCTGGTGTGCGTTACCACATCATTCGCGGTACGCTCGATACGCAGGGTGTTGCGGATCGTAAGCAGTCGCGTTCGCTGTATGGCGCAAAAAAGCCGAAGGCTACCGGCGCAAAGAAGTAAATCTGGCATTTGCTTTGCAAAAAGCGTTGTTCCTTGAGAACGTCAAACGCTTCAGCAGGGCGCAAACGAGAGCGGGCATGCTTTCGAGTACCTATGAAATCATACTGTGAAGGAGGGAAGCAAAGTGCCCAGAAGAGGATTTGTTCCGAAGAGAGATGTTCTTCCCGACCCGTTGTACAATTCAAAGCTGGTGACAAAGCTTGTCAACAATATCATGTACGACGGAAAGAAGAGCACCGCACAGAAAATAGTCTATGGAGCATTTGACATTGTCAAGGAAAAGACTGGGAAGGAACCCCTTGAAGTCTTTACCACTGCCATGGATAATATTATGCCTGTTTTGGAGATTAAGGCCCGCCGTGTCGGCGGCGCCACCTATCAGGTGCCGATTGAGGTTCGTGCCGAGCGCCGTCAGACCCTGGGTCTGCGTTGGCTCACGCAGTACGCACGCACGAGAAACGAAAGAACCATGAAGGAACGTCTTGCGGGCGAGATTCTTGATGCAGTCAATAATCTCGGCAACGCTGTGAAAAAGCGTGAGGATACGCACAAAATGGCCGAGGCCAACAAGGCGTTTGCACACTTCAGATGGTAATCTGAAGATTCAGATATTTTTTGATTTAACCCAAGTTAAGCTAAGGAGAACATCATGCCGAGACAGTACCCCCTTAATAAAACCCGTAATATCGGCATAATGGCGCACATCGATGCCGGAAAGACCACCACGACGGAACGGATTCTGTTCTATACGGGAATCAATTACCGTATGGGTGAGACTCATGACGGCAATGCCACAATGGACTGGATGGAGCAGGAGCAGGAGCGCGGTATTACGATTACGTCTGCCGCCACCACTTGTTTCTGGAATGGGGTTCGTATCAATATCATTGATACCCCCGGTCACGTAGACTTTACGTCCGAGGTCGAACGTTCCCTGCGCGTGCTGGATGGAGGCGTTACCGTCTTCTGCGCAAAGGGCGGTGTGGAACCCCAGTCCGAGACTGTATGGCGGCAAGCGGATAAATATAATGTACCGCGCATCGCATACGTCAATAAAATGGATATCACCGGCGCTGATTTTTATAACGTCGTGGATATGATGCGCGACAGATTAAAATGCCGTCCCCTTCCCATACAGCTGCCGATCGGTGCCGAGGACGAGTTCCGTGGGCTGATCGATCTGCTGGAGATGAAAGCCTACTTCTATAATGATGATGAAGGTAAGGACATCTCTGTCGTCGAAATTCCTGAGGATATGCGTGACCGCGCGGAGGAATACCGCCAGGCGGTGATAGACGCTGTCAGCGAATACGATGACGGTATCCTGGAGAAATACCTGGAAGGCGAGGAAATCGGAGTTGACGAAATCAAGGCTGCGCTGCGCAAGGCAACGCTTGCTGTGGAGCTGATTCCGGTCATCTGCGGAACCTCTTATAAGAACAAGGGTGTTCAGAAACTGTTGGATGCCGTGGTAGATTACCTTCCGTCTCCACTTGATAAGAAAGCTATTGTTGGCAAGAATCCGGAAACCGGAGAGGAGGACCACCGTCCTTCTGATGACAGCGCCCCGTTTTCTGCGCTTGCTTTCAAAATTATGACCGATCCCTATGTCGGAAAGCTTTGCTTTACCCGTGTCTATTCCGGCACTTTAAATGCCGGTTCAACGGTGTATAATTCTGTGAAGGGCATGCGTGAACGCGTTAGCCGTATTTTGCAGATGCATGCAAATGACCGCCATGATATTGAGTCGGTTTACGCGGGCGATATTGTCGCCATGGTGGGCCTGAAGAAAACAACGACGGGCGATACGTTGTGCGATGAATCCCACCCGATTATACTGGAATCCATTGAATTCCCGGAGCCGGTGATCCGTGTGGCTATTGAGTCGAAGACCAAGGCCGGACAGGAAAAGATGTCCCTCGCTCTTGCAAAGCTGGCGGAAGAGGATCCGACGTTCCGTGCTTATACGGACGAGGATACCGGACAAACGATCATCGCCGGTATGGGCGAGCTCCATTTGGAAATCATCGTGGACCGTCTTCTGCGTGAGTTCAAGGTTGAGGCAAATGTCGGTAAACCGCAGGTTGCCTATAAAGAAGCAATTCGCCGTCCCGCCGAAGCAGATGAGCGCTATGTGCGTCAGTCCGGCGGTCATGGACAGTTTGCCCATGTTAAGATCCGTATTGAACCGAATGAGCCTGGGAAAGGCTATGAGTTCATTGATAAGACGGTCGGCGGCAGTGTGCCGAAGGAGTTTATACCGGCGGTTGACGCTGGTATCCAGGGCGCGATGCAGTCCGGCGTTGTAAATGGCTATAATGTCGTTGACGTCATCGCAACGCTCTACGACGGTTCCTTCCATGAGGTGGACTCCTCTGAGCTTGCGTTTAAGATCGCCGGTTCCATGGCTTTCCGTGAGGCAATGAAGAAGGCTGATCCGACACTGACTGAGCCGATTATGCTGGTCAATGTAATTGTACCGGAAGAGTATATGGGCGATGTGATCGGTGATATCAACGCCCGCCGCGGACAAATCCAGGGGATCAATGGCCATAACGGCATTCAGCAGATTACGGCGCATGTGCCGCTTTCTGAGATGTTCGGATATGCGACCGACTTGCGTTCCCGTTCGCAGGGCCGCGGACAGTACACGATGGAGCCGAGCCACTATGCGGAAGTTCCAAAGAGTATTTTGGAGAAAATAACTTCGACAAGTGGGCGCCGCTGATCCGTTTCAGGTAATTTTACAATGTTTTTCTACAAAACAGACTTGCAAAAGGTTACGCATTTTACTATAATATTTTTACACGATATTTTAGCGACACATTAATCGAAAGGATTAATAAGGAGGACTAAAAATGGCTAAGGCTAAATTCGAAAGAACGAAACCGCATGTTAACATCGGTACCATCGGTCACGTTGACCATGGCAAGACCACCCTTACCGCTGCTATCACGAAGTACCTGTCTTTCCAGGGCAAGGCCCAGTATGAAGCTTATGACATGATCGATAAGGCTCCTGAAGAGAAGGCTCGTGGCATTACGATCAACACTGCTCACGTCGAGTATGAGACCGACAAGCGCCACTACGCGCATGTCGACTGCCCCGGTCACGCCGACTATGTTAAGAACATGATCACGGGCGCTGCGCAGATGGACGGCGCGATCGTGGTCGTGTCGGCTGCTGACGGCCCGATGCCGCAGACCCGCGAGCACATCCTGCTGTCCCGTCAGGTAGGCGTTCCCTACATCGTAGTATTCATGAACAAGTGCGACATGGTAGACGACGAGGAGCTGCTTGAGCTGGTAGACATGGAGATCCGTGAGCTGCTGAACGAGTATGAGTTCCCGGGAGATGACACTCCGATCATCCAGGGTTCTGCTCTGAAAGCTCTGGAAGATCCGGCTGGCCCATGGGGAGA
>URVL01000126.1 GCA_900551265.1 uncultured Eubacteriales bacterium
CATCTGGATGCGCTCGCCATAGCGAATAACCCCCATTAGCGGCATGGATCCGGACTTCTGGATACAGCCGCAGCTTTTATCTTCAAGCGTTGTAATACCGCCAGCCTTGTTGCCCGGACTGGGATTTTCATAGACGGCCTGCCCATGTGAGATGAAATAGTGCTTAAACCAATTCACAGCTTCTACAGCCTCATCAAATACCTGGCGGTTTACCGCGCGATTCATAATCAACGTTTCCGCGCCGAACGCCTCGGGAATCTCCGTCAAAATCGTACTGCCTCCGCAGGAAATCAGCCGGTCGCTGAAACGCCCGACGACAGGATTTGCCGTAATACCTGAAAGTCCGTCCGAACCGCCGCACTTCAGGCCAACAACGAGCCGGGAAACCGGCAGAGACACGCGGCGGTCATGCGAGGCCGTTTCGATCAGTTCACGTACAAGCGCAACGCCATCGGAAATTTCATCCGGAGTATCCTGACAGCAGAGAAATTTAATGCGTGAAGCGTCATACATGCCAAGCGCGTCCTGCATACCGGAAATGGTGTTGTTCTCACAGCCAAGGCCCAAGATCAGTACGCCGCCAGCATTCGGATGCCGGCACAACGAAGTCAAAAGGCGGCGTGTGTTGGCATGATCATCACCGAGCTGGCTGCATCCATAAGGATGAGGAAACGCATAGACCCCATCGACCGTTCCGGTAACTTCTGCGGAAGCCAGCTCGGCAATTTTTTGCGCGACTGCGTTGACGCATCCAACGGTTGGAATAATCCAGATTTCATTACGAACTCCCGCTCGCCCATCAGCGCGAAAATACCCCATAAAAGAAGGTTCTGGAGAAGCAGGGGAGGGGAAGTCAAATTTTTGCGGTCTGTAGACGTATTCTGTGGTTTCAGAGAGATTTGTTTTGACATTGTGTGTATGAACATGCTCGCCGGCACGAATATTGGCGGTCGCATGCCCAATTGGGAGACCGTATTTGATAACGTTCGAATCCTTGGAAATTTCCATAAGAGCAAATTTGTGCCCTTGTGGAATATCCTGTAAGAGCGTTACGCCGCATACCGTGGCGCCCGCTTTCAGTGGCAAAAGGGCAACGGCCACCGTATCAAGAGGATGTATTTGAATTGCATTCATAAAATACCTCTTGTTAACAGAAGCTGCTCCATGGCTTTTTCAGCACCATATGTCCGTATAGAGGACAAATATGTTATAACGGCATCTGAAAATCCCGGAACTTCCATCAAATCGCACCCCCAAAAGTCCGTGCGATGGCAGACATTTTCGACAAGCGTCCGTTCATCTGCACTGTGCTGTGAAGCAAAAAAGTCGAGCACTTTCTGATCATCCCGAATTTCGTAATGATCTTTACCGCGCGCGGCGATCCACTTCTGATTTACGAAAGAACCGCGGCTATAAAATTCTATAAGTGCTGCAAATGAAAACGCAATACATGGCGCAATGGCGTGTTTTTCCTGTAGATAGCCAAGAAGACTTGGCAGCACTCGGGCACGCCATTTTGAAACCGAGTTCAAGGCAATGTCCAGCAGGCGATGGTCGATATAGGGATTTTCAAACCGATCGGCAACGGACGCGGCAAACTCACAGAGTTCCTGATGGGGAAGTGTTGTAATAGAAGGAATGATCTCTTCATAAATTAAGCGATCAACAAACCGGCGGATAACGGCGTCATGCATACAGTCGCGCACAATGTCCTGCCCGGCAAGGTAAGCCGCCAAAACCATACCGGAATGCGCGCCGTTCAAAATGCGTACCTTACGCTGCTTATACGGCGTGTGATCCGGTGTGATGAGGATGGGGAGGCCGGACGCACGGACAGGCAGCTCATCATACAAAGTGTCCGGTGCTTCAATGACCCATAAACCAAAATGCTCCGCCGTTACGAGATTGCGATCCAGGTATCCGTTTTTTTCATTCATGTCTGCAGCTTCATTTCTGGGGTATCCCGTTACAATACGGTCGACCAGGGTGGAGCAGAATATATTTTCACGCGCTACCCATGCGGCAAATTCGGGCTCCAAATTCCAAAGCTTGATGTAACGTTGCACACACGCCGCAAGTTCACGCCCGTTATTGTCAATCAGTTCACAACTGAGAATCCAAAAACCGGCTCCGCCACTGCGCCACCGCCGGTACAAAAATTGTGTTAGTTTGCCCGGAAAGGAATTTGCAGGTTTGTCGTCAAGCCGGCAGGAAGGATCAAAGGCGATTCCCGCTTCCGTTGTATTGGAGACGATAAAGCGCAAGTGTGGATTATCCGCACAGGCAAGGAATGCGTCGTAATCTGAATAAGGGTCAATACAGCTGGCGACGGATGAAATAACACGCCGTTCGTCTATACGACGTCCATTTTCACTGCCGCGTAAATACAGGGTATAAAGTCCCTCCTGCGCATTAATTTCTGCAGCGCGCCCCTGCGAAATGGGCTGAACAAGCATAACTTTTCCATAAAATGCGCCTTTTTCGTTCATTACGTCAAAAAAGTAATCAACAAACGCACGCAAAAAATTCCCCTCGCCAAACTGCAGGACGCGCACAGGTGCGTCTTGCAAAACGTAACCGGAGTACTTTGCTTCCCTCAGAGTTTTATAGTTTAACAGCTCCATTTTGTTCCTCTAGGCCAAATCCAAAATAACGGTTTGTGTTATTGAAAGAAATGTCACGCACAATACCGCCGAGCATCTCTATATCATCGTGTATTTCACCATTCTCTGCCCATCCGCCAATTAAGTCACAGAGTATACGCCGGAAATACTCATGGCGCGTATAACTCAAGAAACTGCGGCTGTCAGTCAGCATCCCAATAAACGCACCCAAGATGCCAAGGTTGGCGACGTCGGTCAGCTGTTTCCTCATTCCGAGATAGTGATCGTTAAACCACCATGCAGCGCCAAGCTGCACGCGGGAAGGTACGTCGGAATCCGTTTGGAAACAGCCTGCCAGCGAGGCAAAGGCCTCATTATCGTATTGATTCAAACTGTATAGCACGACTTTAGGCAAGGCATTTCGCCGTTCCATAGCATTCAAAAATGCGGCAAGTTTTTCTGCACTGTTGCCGGTAGCGACGGCATCATACCCCGTATCGGGGCCAAGTTTTTCAAACATGCGGGAAGAATTGTTGCGAATACAGGAAACGTGCAGCTGCATCACCCATCCGCGTTTTGCATATTCGTCGGCAACGGAAAGCAGTATGGCAGTTTTAAAACGATCGCCGTCCAGGCGGCCGACGGGGGAGGTGAGCGCATGTGAAAAAATGGCGTTTAGTTCCGATTCGGTTGCCTCTTCATAGACGCAATAGTCAAGGCCGTGATCACTGGCGCGGCATCCATGTTCAGCAAAGTACGCAATCCGCTCTGACAGAGCGCGGCGAAGCATTGCAAACGAATCAATTTGATATCCTACAACGGCAGAAAGTTGTTTGATATAGGCGCCAAAACCAGGTTTGTCCACATTCATGGCCTTATCCGGTCGGAAAGCCGGAAGCACTTTGACATGGCAGGTCGGATCTGCGGCTATCTTTTCATGCCATAGGAGGCTGTCTGCCGGGTCATCTGTTGTGCAGATCAGACGGACGTTGGAGCGGTTGATAATACCGCGCACGCCCATGTCCGGACGCGCTAGGACTTCGTTACAGTGATCATAGATCGCGCGGCAGTTTTTGCTGTTTAAAGGTTCCGTTACGCCAAAGTAGCGTTTCAACTCCAAATAAGTCCAATGGTACAGCGGATTCCCGATGGCGCGCGGCAGCGTGCTGGCCCAAGCCTGAAAGACACGGTAAGGATCCCCCTGTAAGCCGCCCGTTATATTGCGCTCTGGAATGCCGGCACAGCGCATGGCGCGCCATTTATAATGGTCGCCGCCAAGCCAGACTTCCGTAATATTTTTGTAATGGTGGTCCTCATAAATTTCCCGAGGATCTATATGACAGTGATAATCTATGATGGGCATTTTTTCGGCATGGCCATGATATAGACGTTTGGCATAGTCCGTGGAAAGTAAAAAATCTTCTGACAAAAATGGTTTCAAAATACTCACCTCTCCCAAAATATTAACGAAAACCTACAAAAGAATTATAACAAGGAGAACTACTGATTGCAAGATTGTACGCTAAACAATGAAAGATTCCGAAAGATAATCAATGTTTGGTGGCGAATGGTAGAAAAATTGGCATTTGAGCGAAAGCTCAAATGCCAACAAGAAGACTTATGAATTTTTTTCTCGCAACTCTACACGACGAATTTTTCCGGAAATGGTTTTTGGAAGCTCAGCAACATACTCGACCAAACGCGGATATTTATACGGCGCAGTATGAACCTTTACATAATTCTGAATTTCCTTCGTCAAAGCTTCTGTCGGTTCATACCCGCGATTTAATACAATCGTCGCTTTCACAATTTGTCCGCGAATGGGATCCGGCGCACCTGTAACGGCGCATTCCAGTACAGCAGGGTGCTCCATCAAGACGCTTTCCACCTCAAACGGCCCGATTCGGTAACCAGAAGATTTGATCAGATCATCGGTACGGCCGACATACCAGTAGTAATTATCTTCATCACGCCAGGCAACGTCGCCGGTATGATACATACCATTACGGCAGACATATTGGAAACGTTCTTCATCATGTAGATATCCACCAAACATTCCGATTGGGAACCCATCATCCAAGCGAATTACGATTTCACCGGACTGTCCCGGGCGAACACTTTCGCCATTCTCATCCACAATGTCTGTATGATAGGCAGGGGAGGGACGGCCCATGGAACCGGGACGCGGCTCCATATATCGCTGGGTCAGAACCGTCAATGTCGTTTCTGTCTGACCAAAGCCTTCGCGAAGTTTTAAACCGGTCGCCTTCTCAAACGCGTAAAAGACCTCCGGATTCAGCGCCTCGCCGGCGATGGTAACATGCTGAAGGCTGGAAAGATCGAACTTGGAAAGATCCTCTGCAATAAAAAAACGATAAATTGTAGGCGGCGCACAGAACGTTGTGATATGATATTTTTCAATCATGGACAGGGCGTCGGCGGGTTTGAAACGAGTAGAATAGTCATAAGTAAAGATGGCTGCTTCACAAAACCACTGACCATAGAGCTTACCCCATACTGCTTTGCCCCAGCCGGTTTCGGCCATGGTAAAATGAATGCCGTTTGGATCAACGTTGTGCCAATGTCGCGCCGTCACAATATGTGCGATTGGATAGGCAAAATTATGCCATACCATTTTGGGTTGTCCGGTCGTGCCAGACGTAAAATACAGCAACATCATGTCGCGCCAATGATTTTCCACGCGTTCAAATTGATCGGACGCTGCGTCTACCAACGAAGCGAAATCATCCCAACCGTCCATATGGCCGCGTACGCCGAATTTATGTTTCAGCGTAGGGCACTCGGCCTGCGCCTCATCGACGCTCTTTGCAATGTTGCCGTCGGCCGTACAGACGATGGCGCAGACGCCGGCGGAATTGAAACGGTAAACCAAATCTTTTGCCATCAACATATCCGTGCCGGGAATTGCCACGGCGCCCAGTTTACAAAGCCCCATAATTGCATACCAGAATTCATAGTGACGCTTTAAGACAAGCATAACCATGTCGCCTTTTTTGATGCCGGCATCACGGAATACATTTGCAGCTTTATTGGAAAGACGGCTGATATCGCCAAACGTAAATTTTCTCTCTTCGCCTTCGTCGTTGCACCAAAGCATGGCAAGACGGTCCGGAGACTTTTTTGCCAATACATCCACCACGTCATATGCAAAGTTAAAATTTTCAGGAACGTGAAATTTAATATCCTGAAGCAACCCCTCGGGGGATAATTGCTCTTCTACATAATCTTCATATACATAACTCATGAACCAGAAATCACCTTTCGTTATTTCGCCGAATGACCATCGCCAGGAATTTACAGGGCTTCCCACCAACGGCGATCATGCCATGGCCGCGATTGGAATCATAATATACGCTGTCGCCGGGATTCAGTACTTCAACATGTCCGTCGTAAACAAACTTCAATTGACCTTCCAACACCATGTCAAATTCCTGATCGTCGTGCGAGCTGAGTGTAATCGGTTTGTCCTGCTCGCTTTCGCGATAAGGCGCAGTAACGATAAAAGGTTCAGCCAGACGCTCGCGAAAAAGCGCCGCTTTATTTTCATACTGAAACCCTTCTCTGCGCTTAATATTCAGACCTTCTCCGGCACGCGTGAGACAGTAGCCGCGCAGGCGCGGCTGTTCCCCGGTTAAAAGTTCCATCATGTCCACGTCAAAACGATTGGCGCAAGTATATAGGAAGGTAAACGTAAAATCACGTGCTCCGCTTTCATACTCTATATACTCGGCTTCACTGACGCCACAAATTCGAGCCATCTCCGCAGTGCTAATATCAAGAATTTCACGCAGGCCACGTATTCGTTCGGCAATTGCAAGCAGATGATTATCCATGAAAAACCCTCCTATTTTAAAAATTGTGGAATTAATTATACCAAAATAAAACATGATAATCAATGTGACATTCGTATAAGAAATACCCGCCCAAAATTAAAAATACGGTGCGTTTTTTACGCACCGTATTCATGCAGGATCTTTTATGCCGTCTTTCTGCGGCCTTCTTCACGGGGCCCCTTGCCGGCTCCCGGAAAGACACCTTCTTTTTTCATTTCTTCCCGGATCGCATTTGTTACTACATCTCTTGGAAGAAGTTCATTGACAAAACGCTCTTTTTTGCTGTTATAAAGTACTGCGCCTTCTCCGCGGACCGATTCTGAGATCAGGAATC
>URVL01000127.1 GCA_900551265.1 uncultured Eubacteriales bacterium
AGCAGGGCGGCATAAGACCGGTACTTATCGTTCAAAATGATGTTGGTAACAAGCATAGCCCCACGGTAATTGCTGCTGCAATTACGTCGCAGATTAACAAAGCGCGTCTGCCAACGCATATTGAGTTGTCTGCGCGTTCCTTTGGTCTGACAAAGGATAGCGTGATACTTTTGGAACAGATACGTACCATTGACAAAAAGCGGCTGCTCGAACGAATGGGCAAGTTGGACGAGGGCGTGATGAGCCGTGTGGATGAAGCCATCGCGGTTAGTTTCGGTCTCGGCGAGGACGTTCAATAACAGGTGGTAGGAAGCCGCCTGCTTTACAAGGGAGGTTTTTCTATGGTGAAAAGGAAATGGATAGCCGGCACAAGCGCCGTACTACTGGTTCTGTTACTGCTTGCAAGCTATATGGCAGTGGCTGCGGAAACGACTGAGCGGGACGATCCCCTGGTCGCCCTTAGTTATTTGACAGATGTTCTGGCTCCTGAAACGATTGAAAAAGTAAACGCGGCAATCGATCTCAAAGCACAGGAGATGGAAACCTCTATGAACCTGATCCTGACGGAATATACCAACGATCTGGAGGCGAAGATTGCCGAATTTGAGTCGCGCAATGAAAATATTGCGACCGATTCCAGTTTTGTAGCGGCGGTCACCAATTCCGTACTGGCGCAGATCAATGGTACAGGAACTGGGGACGGGGACACGACAACCGGTGGCAGTATTGCTACCGGCGGCTGGCAACTTGTACAGGTCAGCTCTGGCGAGACGTATAAATTTTCAGTTGGCGGCATGGTTCTCCTGCGAATCGGCAGCGCCACTTGTTATACGCCTTCCTCCCCTGGTATTATTGACACAACCTCCGGTACGGAGCTCGAGGGCGGCGGCAGTCTGGAGAGGAATCATCTGTACTTAGTGACAGTCGACGAACGCGGTTTCACCGCGACCTCCGATTCAAAAATTATGGTCTATGGTTCCTATACCGTAGAGTAACTGTTATAAAACCCCTCAGGGCAAGGACTTTTGCCCTGAGGGGTTTTTTGTTGCAGCAGGCATTTCTATTTACAACAGTGCGCATACAAAAACCGACCGGCATCCCTTCAGGATACCGGTCGGTAACATTTCCCAAATCATGCAATCCTCTTTCCGGTGATATACGACCGGAAGGGAACACTTACTTGATTTCGACAGCAGCGCCAGCCTCTTCGAGCTTTTTCTTGATTTCTTCGGCATCTTCCTTGGAAACGCCTTCCTTGAGGGGCTTGGGGCAATTGTCAACAAGCTCTTTCGCTTCTTTCAGGCCGAGGCCGGTGATCTCACGGACAACCTTAATGACGTTGATCTTGTTTGCACCAAAGCTTGTCAGGATCGCGTCAAACTCAGTCTTCTCTTCCGCAGCAGCGGCACCACCGGCAGCCGGAGCAGCAGCCACAACCGCAGCGGCAGCAGAAACGCCGTACTTCTCTTCGATTGCCTTTACAAGCTCATTCAGCTCCAGAATCGTCATCGCATCAATTGTTTCAAGAATATTCGTAATCTTCTCGCTAGCCATTTGTAATTACCTCCAAATCAAATCTTACGTTGTTAAGCTTCGGCCGGCGTCTCGGCGCCGCCTTCGGATTTCTGTTCAGCCACAGCGTTAAGCACAATTGCAAGGCTGCGCGGCCCATGACTCAAGCAATAGAGCAGCTGCGTCAGCAAGCCCTCACGGGACGGAATGGCGGCAAGTGCCTCGACTTCCTTTGCACTAATTACCTTACCATCTACAAAGCCCACCTTAATCGTAAACGCGCCGTTGGAATCCTTTGCATAGTCGGAAAGGATTCTTGCGGCAGCAACCGGATCCGTCGGGCTGATAGCAATTGCAGTGGTACCGTTTAAATGCTCGTCGATTTCGGAAAAGCCGATCTGATCGGCTGCCAGCTTTGTCAGGGTGTTCTTTACAACACTGTATTCAACCCCGGCGTTTCTGAGATCTCGACGCAGTTTGGTATCGTTTGCCACGCTAATGCCCTTATAATCCACAAGCACGCCCGCGCTGGCGCTTTTCATCTTTTCAGCAAGCTGCGCCACGATCTCCTGTTTCTCTTTGAGAACTGCTGCGTTCGGCAAATCAGTCACCTCCTAGTGAAATAAAAAAACCTTTTGTCCATGGGTATCCAAAGACAAAAGGGCAACAATAGACATCTTTACATCCGTCAATGCCTTCCTCGGTGCGGCGGCGGCCAGCGCCAATTATGAAAAACCTGCGTTTTTCCCGTACGGTCTTCGGAAAACTCATGCCGTGTTTGCACACAACGTCTTTATTATACCAAAAATATTGTGTCTGTCAAGTCTAATCCGCAGATTTTTTTCTTTTTTTGCATCATAATGCTCTTTTCAGGGAATCCTTACCGTATGGGGAGCGTTGCCGCTGTTCGTGTCTATTCCCAACAGCATATTGTAGAAAAAATAGTATAAAATCCAATCTAAAAATAGAATAAATTTTAGAATTTTAAAAAAAGTATTGACCTTTTTCTGCTTCTATGATATAGTTATTTTACCTGTCCGGGTTCTTTTTTTATGTTCAATTTTTTAATTCGGTTCAGGGAGGCTAAAAATACAGGAGGTGCCGTTTTATGCGTACAAAGATCACTCTTGCCTGTACAGAGTGCAAGCAGCGCAACTACAATACGTTCAAAAACAAGAAGAACGATCCCGATCGTCTTGAGATGAATAAGTATTGCCGTTTCTGCAGGAAGCATACTGTTCACAGAGAATCCAGATAAGGGAGCTGCACTTATGTTTAAAAAGAAAATTGCACAGGCTATCGAACCGGCAGCCGAAGCGTCGCGGCCTGAAAAAGATACGGCCGCCAAGCCGAAAAAAAAGAAAATGACGTTCCGCGATGCCATGGCCCGTGCTGGTAAGTGGTTCCGCGAACTCAAGAGTGAGTTTAAAAAGGTTGTATGGCCAACGAAAAAGCAGGTCCTGAAAAACACTGCCGTTGTACTGGTAGTGCTTGTAGCGGTCGGCATTTTCGTCGGGCTTTTGGACTTCGCATTTGAAAAACTCATCCTGGAGCAGATTCTAAAGCTTGCAACCGGTTATTAATGGTTTCGTCGTCATGAGAAGATCAGGATTTAAGGTGGTGTCATATGGCGGATGAAGCAAGATGGTATGTTGTGCATACCTATTCCGGTTATGAAAACAAAGTAGCCGCAACCATTGAAAAGACAATTGAAACCAGAAAACTGCACGACCTCATCTTCGCAGTCAACATCCCGACAGAGACGGTCCTTGAAGTCCGCGAGAATTCCCAAAAGGAAGTAGAGCGTAAAATTTTCCCGGGTTATGTACTTGTCAAGATGATCATGACTGACGATAGCTGGCATGTAGTTCGCAACACTCGCGGTGTGACGGGTTTTGTTGGGCCCGGATCCAAGCCCGTGGCGTTAACCGACGAAGAGGTCGCGGCGCTTGGCATTGATCAGAAAGAGCCGAAAGTTGCCCTTTCCTATAAAGTTGGGGATCAGGTCCGCGTTACCGACGGTCCAATTACAAACTTCATCGGCGTCGTGGATGAAATCAATGAAAGCGAAAACCGTGTTCGCGTGATCGTTTCCATGTTTGGCCGCGAAACCCCGGTGGAGCTGGAGCTCCATCAGGTTACAGCAATATAAAAGCGTCAATTGCAGATACCCCGCGCGACGTGGGAGGACGCGGGAGCGTCCGTATGAATTACCACATTTATCTAAGGAGGTGCACCTAAAGGTGGCACAGAAGGTAGTAGGTTACGTTAAATTACAGATTCCGGCCGGCAAGGCAACACCAGCCCCTCCGGTTGGTTCCGCACTTGGCCCGCACGGCATCAACATCATGGGCTTCACAAAAGAATTCAACGAGCGTACGAAAAACGATATCGGTCTGATTATTCCGGTCATTATTACAATCTATGCCGACCGTTCTTTCAGCTTTATTACGAAAACCCCGCCTGCACCCGTATTGATTAAAAAAGCATGCGGTATTGAGAGCGGTTCCGGTGAACCCAACAAGACCAAGGTTGCAACGCTTTCAAAGGCTGATTGCCGCAAGATTGCTGAGCAGAAAATGCCTGACCTGAACGCCGCTTCTGTAGAGGCAGCCATGAGCATGATCGCTGGTACAGCCCGCAGCATGGGTATTTTAGTTGAGGAATAAGAACGTCTTATTCAAAAAGTGGGAGGATAGGAATACCGCATATGGTGTATTCGCCCGACTAACCACTATGAGGAGGAAATAAAGTGCATAGAGGCAAGAAATATATAGAGAGCGCGAAGCAGATTGAAAAGCTCCGCCTTTACGATCCTAGTGAAGCGTTGGATTCCGTTGTGAAACTCGCAAAAGCAAAATTTGATGAGACCGTTGAAGTTCATATTAAACTTGGCGTTGACTCCCGTCACGCAGATCAGCAGGTTCGCGGTGCCATCGTCCTTCCAAACGGCACCGGTAAAACTGTCCGCGTCCTTGTCTTTGCAAAGGACGACCGTGCAGCTGCCGCCCGTGAGGCGGGCGCTGAGTACGTCGGCGATACGGATCTTGTCGAGCGTATTCAGAAGGAAAACTGGTTTGATTTTGACGTCGTCATCGCTTCTCCGGATATGATGGGCGTTGTCGGCCGTTTGGGCCGTGTTCTTGGTCCGAAGGGCTTGATGCCGAACCCAAAAGCCGGCACGGTTACCCCCGACGTTGCCCGTGCTGTTACAGAGGCAAAAGCCGGTAAAATTGAATATCGTCTTGATAAGACGAATATCATCCACTGCCCGATTGGTAAGGTTTCTTTTGGAACTGAGAAGCTCCAGGAAAATTTCAATACGCTGCTCGGTGCAGTCATCCGTGCCAAGCCTGCTGCCGCAAAGGGACAGTATATCCGTTCCTGCGTAGTTGCTTCCACTATGGGACCTGGTATCAAAATTAATCCTGTCCGTATCGAGTCGAAATAAGCAATATTTATGTAATCCCGCAGGTTTTTTATTGAACCTGCGGGATTTTTGCGCCATTAGACTTTACAGACTGTCACAAAAGGGATATACTGATGATGTAAAAAGCAAAATTCTATATATACTTGGAGGTTCCGGTGACGCGTATTTATTTTGTCCGCCACGCTGAGGCGGAGGGAAATCTATATCGCATTTGTGAGGGACAATATAATGGTCTTTTGACGGGTTATGGCAGAACGCAGCTTTCCTGTGTTACCGCATATTTTCAAAACATTTCGCTTGACGCCGTGTATACCAGCGACCTTTACCGCGCATATGAAACGGCCAAAGCCGTTGCCGCGGCGTCCGGACTGCCTGTTGTCCCCTGCCGTAATCTGCGCGAAATTGACTTTGGGGAATATGAGGGCGTGCCTTGGGGAGACATTAGTCTTCGGTGGCCGGAAAACCAATTGATTTTCAGCCAGGACTTTCGTCAATTCAGAGCGCCCGGTGGAGAGTCCTCCTGTGAACTGGCCCGCCGCATAACAGGCGCTGTGAAGGAACTTGCTGCAAAACATCCAAAAGGTTCCATTGCTATTGTTGGGCACAGTGCGGCTTTTGGCACATTTTTCCCCACCGTTACAGATGGATTTGATAAATTGCATACGCTGCAATATATGCATAATGCAGCGGTTACTGTAATGGAAACGGATGGGGAAGCTTTTCGCATGATAACATATGATGATGTCTCCCATCTTCGCGCATTGCCGCCTCCTCATCTTACTACGCATCCTAAATTTCAGTTTTCCTACGCTTATGCGGATGTAGAACGCGACGAAGCCTTTATCCGCTCCTGTGGCGCAGGTGCATGGCGGGCGGTATACGGTAATCTTCAATTATTTTCAAGCGATCAATTCTATGCCAATGCACGGGGCATCATCGAAGCAGACCCCCATAATGCGTTCATTCCCATGGCCGATGGAAATCCCGCCGGACTTCTTTTACTGGATTCCCGGCAACAGGATGAACCTGCCACCGGGCACATTGCCCTTGTCTATCTTCTTCCAGAATATCGGGGCATGGGCCTTGGCGCCCAACTGATTGGACGTTCCGTCATTGAATACCGCGCGCGAGGTATGAAGGCGCTCCGTCTGAATGTTGCAGCAGTAAACAAACCCGCACGACGCTTTTATGAGCGTTTAGGCTTTCATCGCGAGGCGTTGCTTCGTAAAATTGTATCGCGGCAGTATGTCATGAAGTTTTCCATGGATGTTCCCCACGAAAATGAGGATCATTTCGGAGAGACATTATGAATTTGGAGGGGTTTCTCCCTTTTTGGGTAAAACTTACCGAAGCGCAACGTACGCTGCTGCGAGATACTGTCCGCGAGCGCCGGTTTGCAAGAGGCAGCGTCGTACAGAATACATCGGAAAACTGTCTTGGACTGCTCCTGGTTACCGGCGGCCAACTTCGGGTTTATACTGTTTCAGAAGAGGGACGGGAGTTAACGCTGTTTCGGCTTTTTGGACGGGATATCTGCCTGTTTTCCGCCTCCTGCATCCTGGCAAGCTTTCAGGCCGGCGTCATGATTTCTGCGCAGGAGGATACTACTGTACTGCATATTCCGCCGGATGTCTATAAAAGACTCATGCAGGAATCGGCGCCAGTCGCCAATTATACAAATGAACTGATGGCTTCCCGTTTGTCGGAAGTCATGTGGTTGCTCGATCAACTGCAAAATAAAAAGATGGATACACGCATTGCCGCTTTTTTGATTGAAGAATCCCGTATCCAGGGGAGTGCCGTTCTCGCCATTACACAC
>URVL01000128.1 GCA_900551265.1 uncultured Eubacteriales bacterium
ACAGTATGCTGAAGCTTATGGATTGACGGAGTCATTTTCCATGGATATTATCTCTGTTGCCGCAGGCAATTTTGATCAACATGAAGACGACAGCTGGGAGCTTGCCTGGTCAGGCATCGGCCAGTCAACGGATCTGGTCAATCCCCTTGCGTTCCTGCGCCTCATGGGCGCTTATGCAAATGAAGGGGTTGCGGTAACGCCCCGCTTTGTACTTTCCATTGCGGGAGCAAGCGGTATTCAGACGACAATCACGCCGCGTACTTCTGTACGTCTGGTGGAAGCAACAACGGCCAATGCCATGTGTGAGATGATGGCCTATAACGTCAGTGTAAACTATGGCGCTGAAAATTATCCGGGGCTGGATATTTGCGCAAAATCCGGTACGGCGGAGGTTGGCGGAGACGCACAGCCACACGCTTGGTTCGCGGGCTTTCTTCGCAACGAAGATGCACCGCTGGCATTCGTCGTACTAATAGAAAATGGTGGATCCGGTTCGAGCGTTGCGGGTGCTGCTGCAAATAAGGTTTTGCAGGCGGCTGTTGCAGCAATCCGTGAATAGAAGGATCAGGATTGTATGATTGTGCCTATGAATGGAAAAAATGACTAAGCATATGGTTATCACAAGTAATATTGGAGGGATTTTCCATGGGAAAGACAGCAACGGGCATTATTAAGCTGACAAATAAGGTTTTTCCAAAGGTTGTACATCCTTTTAATCTACAGAATGACAGTAAAAAAACGTATGCTATGTGGCAGTTTGAAAAAGGCGAAGATACCATCCGTCTTTTTCTCAGCCGCTATGCGCTAAACGATATGTTTCAGGACAAGCGTGTTCTGGATTTGGGCTGCGGCGCAGCCGGGAAAAGTTTATATTACGCGTCGCAGGGCGCAAAGCATGTAACGGGCGTTGAGATCGTTTCCCATTATCAGGCAGAGGCGGAGGCCCTTGCCGTGCAACTGGGCCTGTCCGATCGGTTTACGTTTGTCAATGCAAGTGCATTAAACCTTCCATTTTCGGATGCGTCCTTTGACACGGTAATTATGAATGATTTTATGGAACATATCAGTGATCCGGAGGGAGTACTGCGCGAGAGCCTGCGCTTGTTGGCGCCGGGGGGCCGTATTTTTATTAATTTTCCCCCCTACTATCACCCTTTCGGCGCGCATCTTTCCGATGTAATTAACATGCCGTGGGTACATCTCTTTTTTTCAGAGCGTATGTTAGTGGACGCCTATCGGGACCTGGTGCATGGCTTGCCTGACGAGCAGGAACGCTTGAATTTACGTCTCTCGAAGGATCAAAACGGCAGAGAATATTTTGGTTATATCAATCATATGACGTTGAAGCGCTTTCAGCACATTCTCTCTAACCTTCAAATTGTACCGGAATATTATGCGGAAATTCCTTTACGCAGCGTGGTGCGATGCTTAGCAAAGTTTCCGCCGACACGAGAGCTTTTTGTAAAAATGGCCGTATGCGTTATTTCAAAGCACAATTAAAAATATTCGGCCGCTCCCCAGTTGCATTTGCACAAAAACAGGAGAGTTGTCAATATAAGAGCGTTTGAAATGTTACACAACACCTGCTGATAAGAATCAATATAGATACCATTAAATTATGGAAAAGGATGGCTGCGATTGTAAGATACCATCCTTTTTTCACTTCTGCTATAATTGACAAACATCAAACAACTGGTAAAATAGACTTACAGTATTGCTATTGGGAGGAAAAATGATGGAGCGCACAAATATTGCGGAATTTGAAAACGGACGCCGGGTATTCCATATCACGAACGAACGTTTCGCAGATATGCCGGTCAGCCCGATTCTCTGCTCCAATTTTATTGAAGTGGGATTCGGCTGGCAGGTCGAGGCCATGTGGTCGGAAATGTTTTATAATCGCAGCTTTGAAAAGCCCTGTCCTTTTACGCCTGCAGCTTATCATTGGTACGGTGGTTGGAACAATCTTGGAAACGACTGGAGTGAGCAGGAATTTTATCATAGCGGATACGATCATCCGGACTGGTTTGCCTGTCCTGCACAGGAACGGCCCTCCTCCATGTCTCCGGACAGCACGTTCCTTGTCGAGAAGGCTACCGGTTACGCGCTGACTGTCACGCGGGAAAAGGGCGGCATTCATGGAAAGCACTGTCTTCAAATTCATAACTTCGAACCGGAACGCATGTGCGGGGTAGCACAGAGCAGTAAATTTCTGCGCCGCGGCGAGACCTATCATTGGCGAGGCTGGCTCAAAAATATTGGCGACAGTTCTGTTCATGCAGAAATACGTTTTTATCCCGCCGGAGTGGATGCATTCTGGCAGGAACCGATTGCAGTCCTGCCGCTTGGTGAGCTTTCTCGGGATGGACGGATCTATAGTGCGGCGTTTGAAAATCTGGAATATGAAGGCTTGGCGGTATTCAGTTTGTTTGTAACACCTGGTAAAGTGCTTGCGGACGCCTTTTCTCTGAAACCCGGGAATACGCTCTTAGGCTGGAGGCCTGAGGTAGTTGAGGGTCTGAAACGGGTCAATCCCGGCGTTATTCGATTCCCCGGAGGTTGCTTTGCCTCGTTCCACGACTGGCGCAACGCCATTGGTTCCATGGACAATCGCATTCCTGAAGATTCCTATTTCTGGGGCGACGTCAATTACAATGACGTGGGGACCGATGAGTTTTTGCAGCTGTGTGAGCTGTTGGGCTGTCAAGCTATGCTGGTCGTCAACCTATTCCATCCGGGTAAAAAACTATATAATAATTCGCGTCCAAACGGCAATGCACTGGAACCGGAAGCGCATGGCGGCTTTATTCCCGATATCACCGATATAGAAGCCGGTATTGAGTGCGCCCGTCAGCTGGTGGAATATTGCAATGGCGGCGTAAATACCCCCATGGGCAAGAAAAGAGCAGAAAATGGTCATCCGAAACCGTATGGCGTCAAATATTTTGAGATGGATAATGAGGCTTTCCGCTGGTTCGAACCAGCGGACTATGCCGCGTTAATATCCAGATATTCGCAGGCTATGAAGTCTGTTGATCCCTCTGTGCAGATCGGCATGATCTCTTATTACGAATATGGTGAAAATCTAGAGTCCATGCTGGATATCTGCGGGGAATATGTGGATTTTCTTGCGGATCGTGTCTGTGCGCCGGATAATATTGCGCGAAAAGTGGCTATCGTACGTCAGTATAATGCCTCCCATGAGCATCAGATCTATTATTGCGATACGGAAGCTCATCAGGCACGTCCCAACGCAATGGCGCCTTTTACCGCACAGTATTATCAGGACCACGATATTGACTTCTGCCGTTCCCGCCGTACATGGCTTTACGCTCTCACGCTGGTAGGAAATTTAATGAATTATCATCGCTATGGCGGAATTGTCCACTTCATGTGTTTTAATAACCTGTGCAATACCACCGGTCAATCCTGCATTGAGGTAGACAAGAAAGGTTGCATATTGCCCATGTGCGGACAGATTTTTGAGCGTATGTCCCGTACCGAAGCGGCGTGGGCGCTGAAGATTGAAGGCTATGAGCCCGACAGTCTGAAAAGTGTAGAGATACAGGCGGCATGGAACCATGATGAGAGCAAGTTGGTTCTGTATCTACTCAACAAGTGCGACCAGGATACTTCCGTCACAATCGACTTTTCCGGCCTTGGCCGTACGTTCAGTCGCCAGTTTTCTACAAGGATGTCAGCGGAATCCGGGGCCGTACAGGAAACCATGAAATCACAGGGGCATGTTCATTATGACTATTGTTATGCACCTGTTTCAAACGGTGCTCCGTCTACCTATTCGATTCCTGCATTTTCCTTTACCGAAATTGTGATTGAATAAACCGTTTTCGTCAAATGTCTGTTTTTCCTACACTATATTAACATTTGTATGGGGCACCTTGCTGCTATTTAGCCGTAAGGTGCCTTTACTATTTAATCCTTGCTTTGTTCAGTGCAGCCGGTCTCACTTCGCCGGCATATTTTTAAATGAAAACTATATCCAGGAATGAAACGAATTTATTGTCTATGTGCGTTTTCCACTCAATGTATGTATTTGAGAAGATGAGAACGCTTTCATATAGATATGAAATTAAATTTAAATATCCTATTACAAAATAATTGTTATTATTGACGTGCCAGATGAGATGTGGTATGATAATTATGTAAAATAAATAGTTTTTTTGTTGTGTTATGAATTCGTTGTGTACAGGATGCATAATCTTTTGTATGGTACGCGGTGCTATTCCTTCTTTAAACATCGTGTATCGCGTCAATATGAGAGGAGGAACTTATATGAGTAAAAAGAACAGTTTTTATGTAGATATTCTGTCGCTCGGCGTTACGCAGATTTATTTGAGCAGCCGAAAGATTGACGCATTGTTGCAATGGTTCCATCCGGCCGGTATCGATACATATGGTCCTCTCCCCGTTTACGACTTTGGTGATGGATTGCGTCTGACCGATGGACATACCCGCGCCTATGTAGCTTATCGAATGGGTGTAAAATCGGTTCCCGTTATCGTAGACAGCAGCGAAATGGTAACGAGTGCGCTTGGACGGAAACTATATTTGGCTGACATTGTATGGGCAAAGCGATATGGCGTTAACCGTATTTCAGATCTTATGGATCGCGTGGTAGCAGAGACGGAATATGATCGTTTATGGAAGCGCCGTTGTGATCGATCCTATCAGCTGTTATCCCAGGTAGATGAAGCAAAACTTGCATCCTTACAGCGCGAGTCGGAGGGATTATTTTTATATGGAGCAAGTGAAAATTTATCGGAGTTTTATTATGAAGATGCTTCCTCCAACCTCTATGTGTTGAAAAAAGGTGAACTATTACGCGAATAAGAATAGGGGCCTGACGGAACGATGTTTCCATCAGGCCCTTGTTCGCTTATAGCTCCTTATGGGTATAAATTCGTGTGGAGAAAAAAACAGATAAGATAATGATTACAACGCCGGCAAATGGAGCCGCACCTAAAAGATACTCTGTAATTGCAATGTCCGGGAGCGCCAAGTTGGATTTTGAGATGATTAGTGAAGCAATCATCGGAACCAGGATAAGAGCCATGATAACGAACCTACCTTTTTCTACACCAAACTTAAAACAAATCGGCAACGTGATAGAATTAGCGATCATGGCAATCAGAAAAAAGGTAAGTGAGGTTACAAAACTTTTATGCAAATCGTGACTGATGTAGTATCCAAGAAATAGCTCTATCAATACGGCAAGGCCAGCAAAAGCAAGCGCCAGCAGATATTTTGAAATCACGAGATCTCGCCGCGAGACTGGCATCGTCAAAGCATAACGGTCCCACTTTGCCTTGTCATCGTAGGCAATGGCAGACATCGGTATCATAACGGAAAACAAAACCATACACATTGAAAAAAATGCATCGTCCCGATTCACCAGACTTATGATAAGCCATACTACAATGATAAAACAATAAATTTTTGCCTGCTGCTTCAAATTTATAATATCTTTTAGCAAGAGTCCGCTCATACCAAACGCTCCTTTACAGAATACAGCATGATGTCTTCTAGTGTGGCCGGATCCGATATGATATTTCTTGGCACATGATCTTTGCACATGAGCGCTTCTACCCCAAAACTGTTAGAGCGCGCGCCAATCACAATCTCTGGATCAAGCAGGCCGTACTGCTCATTTGTAAGCTTGGCAACGACATACTTATTAAGAAGCATATCTTTTTCATCGCTGATAAGAATCTTTCCTCTGTGAATAAATGTAATATAGTCACAGATTTTTTCCAGATCACTAATAATATGTGAGGAAAGAAAAATACTATTTCGCTCATCCTGAATGAATTCAAGAAATAGATCCAATATCTCATCCCGTACTATGGGATCCAGCCCACTCGTAGCCTCGTCCAAAATGAGCAGACGACTGCCGTGCGATAGCGCTACGGCTATGGAAAGCTTCATTTTCATGCCACGCGAATAATCATGTACACGCTTTTTGTCAGGCAGTTCAAATTTGGCGCAGAATTGTTCAAATTTAGCACTATCCCAAGTTTTATAGCAGCTTTTTAATATAGTATTAATATTTTGGGCAGTTAGATTTTCCGGGAAACTGCTATCGTCCATTACAACGCCAATCTGCTCTTTTAATGCTACATTTTTCTCATCAAGCGACTTTCCCAATATCGTGATTTTTCCACTATCACGCCGGATTAAATCGAGAATTAGTTTTATTGTCGTTGTCTTTCCGGCGCCGTTCTCGCCTATGAACCCCATAATGCAGCCGGCTGGCAGCATAATATTGATTGGGCCAAGTGAAAAATCCTCATAGTGCTTGGTTACGTTTTGTATTTCAAGTGCGTTCACTTATGATTCCCCCTTATAAATTAGCGCCAGGATCTCCTGAAGATCTGCAAGCGTCAGCCCACAGCCGGCGGAAAGGCCGATCGCTTCCTGAAATAAACTTTCTATCCTGCGCAACTGTTCTTCTCGGATAAACTCCAGATTTTTTGCCGCAACAAAGCTCCCCTTTCCGGGGACAGTCACAACAAAACCGTCGCGCTCCAGCTCTTCGTATGCGCGCTTTGTCGTAATGACGCTGATACGAAGCTCTTTTGCTAGAAGCCGCATGGAGGGAAGCGCCTGCCCCTCGATCAGCTCACC
The DNA here is from genome assembly GCA_900551265.1 of uncultured Eubacteriales bacterium. Lineage (GTDB taxonomy): Bacteria > Bacillota > Clostridia > Oscillospirales > QAMX01 > Allobutyricicoccus > Allobutyricicoccus pentlandensis. The sequence goes on from URVL01000128.1 coordinate 6,646, forward strand.
CTGCAGAATGAGCGACTTGATTTGGGCGGTGATCTGTTCATAGATGGGCTTCCCTGAGGTATTGGAAAGAAGAATATCCAAGGCACACCTCGTTA
>URVL01000129.1 GCA_900551265.1 uncultured Eubacteriales bacterium
TAAGGCGCACGAGGAGGAACTTCTGCCATACCTCTCTGTAATCCGCGATGAGTTAAACGTCAAGGAAATTGTCTTTGTCAAAGATACTTCTCTGCTCGAGGATGGCTACCTGCAGCTTAATTTTAAGGTTGCGGGCCGTACGCTGAAAGGCGATCTACAAAAAGTCAAAGCATTGCTTGATCACCTCTCGGGTCAAGAGATGGCTGCTGCAACTGCACAGTGTAAAGCAGGCGAGGCCGTGACGATTCCGGGATATGAGACGCCGATCGCCGCAGATCAGTTTAACCTGTTATCTAAAACCAAGCCGCACATTGCCGCACATATGACTGATGACGTTGAAGACCTCGTTGCCCTTGACGCGACGATTACTGATTCATTGCGTGCTGAAGGTTTCTATCGTGATCTTCTGCGCAATTGCCAGGTTCTGCGCCGGGAGGCGGGTTTCCGGGTTGACGACCATGTTCGTATCGCCATAGATACCAACTCGGCAGAACTTGCCGGCGTGGTGAACGCTTACCGCGCGGATATTGAGCGCGAAGCACTCGCCGATCTGTGCGAGTCCGACGAATATGTCATGGAGAAAACCGTTGAGATCGGCGACGATACCGCAACGCTGAAGATCGCAAAGTAATAAAGCTCTTTAATTGAAACCAGTCCAAAAGCATATGCTTTTGGACTGGTTTGTTTTATTGTATGCTTGAATGGCAAAAATCTCCCGGGCAAAACAATACCGGTTTTGCCCGGGAGATTCCCTTACACCTCGCCTTTTCGGAAAGCGCCCATCATCTTTGCCGTCATACTGATATCGCCGCTACGGTCTTGTACCTCGGCACGCGGTACCCATAGCGCCTCAGAAAGCTCATTATGATCGACACGTATGGTTTCATCTCCATCAAGATCCGCAAAAAAGCCAACCAAAAGCGACTGGGAATATCCCCACGGCTGATTATCGTAATACTGAATATTTTTCACACGAACGCCCGTTTCCTCCATAACCTCGCGCCGTACGGTATCCTCAAGCGTTTCTCCAATCTCGCAAAAGCCCGCAATTAATGCATAATCCGGTAAATTGCGGCCCGCATAGCGGGTCAAAAGAATTTTTTCTCCATTACGCACGCCAACAATAATCGCAACGGACATATCCGGGTAACGAATATTACCACACTCCGGGCAGAGCATCGCTCTCTCATCCGTCTTATGTACCATTTTACGGCCGCAAGCGCCACAGTATCTGTTGTGTCCATACCAGACGGCAAGGTGGTACGCCGTTACGCCGGCAAAGGCCATCCAAAGCGGTCGAACCTCACGCAGCATACGGGTGTGGCAGTAGGAAAACAACGACGTCTCAGCAGGCGGATTTTTCAGGAGAAAAAAACCATGTCCGGAAATGGAGAAAAGATATTGTAACTTGTCCTGTGACAAATCCTGAAAATCTGAAATCATCGGAAGTTGTCCATTTTCCACATGATTTAGCAAAATTTCATTTTGCCGAAAAGCTACGAGGTAGTCGGTAGGCTCCGGCTCACGCGGCGTATATTCGCAGTGATATTGCTCCGGTTCAATCTGATGCAGCATCATTTCGCCTCACCCAGTTCCTGAAAAAATTCAATACTCTCGCCGCACGGGCCATCACAAAACGCTACATAGGCACAAAAGGGTGGGCATGTCGGAAGCTCCCCTACACGCGGACCGGAAGTGATGGAATATCCCGCTGCTTCCAAACGTGGAAGCAGCGCATCCAGGTCATCCGTCGCCAGTGCGATATGATGCAGTGCGCCGTATTCCTGCACGCCGTCATCACGAAGTACAACTTCAAGAATGCAGTTCCCAGTATTGAGAAAGGCACCGCGGCGTCCGTCTACATCCCAGGCACGCACGGTTTCACACCCCAGCAAGTTGCGATAAAAGGCCAGTGTTTTGTCATACTGTTTTGACGTTGCAGGATGCAAGGCGACATGATGGACGCCGGTAATCCATTGCTTTGGCATAGCTGATTCTCCTTACGAATTTATTGTTTTATTTATCGTTATTATAGCGCACCCCATAAAGATGCGCAAGAGTATTCAGCCTGATTCTCTCTTTGCAAAAGCGTGTAGAAAGCTCCCCATAAAACAATAAAGAACCGGGGAGTTTTTCAACTTTCTGGTCCTTTATTATATAAAATTTCTTGTTCATAACCTTAAGTAAAGCCATTATTTTATTTATTTCGGAAAATGAGTCTTAGTATCCCTCGCAAAAAGGCAGGTGACTTCCATATGATAATACGCATATCCATGACCCCCTATCACCAAATTAACCACAAATCAACAAGATTCCTAAAACGATTACAATAATTGCAAGTATCGACGCAATAAGCCAAACCGGAAAGAGCAGCGCAGCTACTGCGCCGACGGCAAGCGCCAAAAGAATATATCCAAAAATTTTATAGCGTCTGCACACAGCACCGACCTCCTGAACCTAAAAACCGGACTACGCGCCCAAATGTGTCTACACAACATCATAGCGCATAATCCGGTTTTTGCTACTGTACCAGGTACGGCTTATTTTTTTAATTCCCACTCATGGATGTCTTTCATACTCTCGTAGAGCATCAAATAACTTGCATATCGGCTCTTCGGTATCTTTCCAGACTGAACAGCCTCAATTACCGCGCAGTCCGGTTCCTTCACATGCCGGCAGTTCGTATAGCGGCACTGCGGAATATACTCTGCAAATTCCTGGAAAGCATGTGCCAAATCATCCTTTAACACAAGATCCATGCGCTCTACGTCAAACGATTGAAATCCCGGCGTATCCGCAATATAAGCGCCCGTCGGCAGGCGGTAGAGCGCAACATAACGCGTTGTCTGGCGGCCACGGCCAATGCGCTCGCTAAGCGCACCGACCGCGGCCGACCAGGCAGGATCTATCCGGTTTAAAATGCTGGATTTCCCTACTCCGGAGTTTCCGGTCAGCACAAAGATTCCCTCTGTCATAACAGAGCGCAATTCTTCTATTCCCTCACCTGTTTCTGCGCTCATCGGTATCACACGAAAGCCTGCGCGCGCATACGTGTCGATCAGGTCGTCTCCACGCTTGATATCACACTTATTGACACAGATCAGCATTCCTATTTTTTTGTGCCCCGCAATCGCGCTCACACGGTCAATCAGGAACGGCTGCGTAACGGGCGGCGCTTCGGATGCAATGACAACCAAAGTATCAATGTTAGCTACGGCCGGACGTATCAGGCTGTTTTTTCTTTCACAAATTTCACGTATGACTGCCTCCCCTGCTTCCGGACGTAAAATACGTACCCGATCGCCAACCATAGGTTTGACATCATCAAGGCGAAACTTACCGCGTGCACGGCAATCCACAAGTTCCCCCTCGCATTCCACCGTATACAGGCCGCCGACACCGCGGACGATCAGTCCCTCATAAAGCGTATCAGTCATACACGACAATTCGCTCTTCTACAAGCGTACCATTGACATAGATGCTAACCATAGCAGAACCGCTTCCCTCCAGCGTGACAGGAACTGTCTCATATTCAGAAAGATACGTCTGCTCAAAGAGCACCTCGCCCATTGACATAATAACTACTATGGAGTAGTCCTCATTCGTGTCAAGCGGCACCCATATCACTTCCGTACCCGTTGTTTCGCCATCTTCTCCATCTTCATTTCCGCCATCGTCAGGGACATCCGGGACGTCCGGCTCTACATACTCATATACATAAATATCGACAGCCGTTTTTTCTGCTACCTCCGTGTTTGGGCTGAGACTCTGGTCGTAAATACGTCCGTCATCCTCCAAGACGTCCGTTTCTCTCGGAATCACGCTACCCAGCACCAGATTTTTGATTTCCAGCGCGCGTTCCGCTTCGCTCTCCGTCATATCAGTGAGATCCGGTACCGTCGTATACCTTTCCTCCGGTCCCAAGCTGATTACAAGCGTCACAATATCATTTTCCACCAGTTCAGAATACGGCTCCGGATCCATCCGGATCACATATCCCTCTGCCACCGTGTCAGAAACCTCATACTCCATTGATACCAACAAATCCATGGACTCCAGACGCAACCGCGCAGCGCGCGCTTCCACGTCGATCAAATCTACCAGAGTAATTTTCCTCGGTCCCAGGCTCACCGTAACATAAATCTCCGTAGTTGCTTTAATTGTACGGCCTGCCGGCGGTTCCTGCGAAATAATTACGCCCTCCGCAATGGAATCAGAGTAGACGCTTTCGTCCTCCACAATATTGTACTCTGCATACTGAATACTGGAAAGTACCTCGGAATATTCCTTTCCCACCAGATCCGGCGCGGTAATATCATCCGTTCCGGCCGTATTTTCCGCGCCAAAAATTGTTGAAATGATAAACGCCGCGCCGCCAAAAAAGATAGCAGCAGTCAAAATGCCCGTTATCAGGAATACAAACACCGGCGTCCTGGCGCGAGGCCGAAAATCATCATAATCATCATCAAAATCAGAATAATCCCGATATTCTTTTCTCCGGTTTTCCTTCCGGGTCCGTACACGGCCGGAACTACGAGGTTCCACTTCCTGAACAGGCCGTCTTGCAGGCGTTCTGTTCTCCTGTACAGGATCGAAAAGCACCGTTGCTTCTTCATCCGGCACAATCGGTTCCTCATCCTCCGGTTCTGGTTCCACTACATGCGGTACATGTTTTACCACGCCGTAATCAAACACAATGTTCGGATCATTTTTACACAGGTCAAGGTCGATCAACATTTCGGCCGCCGAAGCATAACGGTTTTCCGGTGCCGGGCTCATTGCCTTCATTGTAATTTCTTCCAGACCCGTTGGAATATCCGGCTTAATTTCAGACGGCAAGAGCGGGATCGAGTTAATATGCTGTAAAACAACCGCCACAGGCGTATCGCCCTCAAAGGGTAGCCGCCCTGTCAGCATTTCATACATCACAACGCCAAGCGAGTAAATATCTGAGCGGGCATCAATATTACTGCCACGCGCCTGCTCAGGCGAGACATAATGCACAGAACCGAGCGCGTCGCCGGTCATAGTCTCCTGCTGGGCTTCCGTCATACGCGCAATGCCGAAGTCCGTAACCTTAAGACTGCCATCTCGCAAGATAATAATGTTCTGTGGCTTAATATCCCGATGAATGATACCGCGTGAATGCGCATGCTCCAATGCTGAGGCAATCTGTGGGACAAAGTGCAGGGTCTCTGCCGCGCTTAACGGACCCTTACGCTCCATATACTCTTTGAGCGTCACACCCTCGACGAGCTCCATAACAATATATTCAATGTTATCAGAGCGGTTTACGTCATAGACCGAGACAATATTCGGATGCGACAGCATGGCGACAGCCTGGCTCTCCATATGAAAGCGGCGGCGGAAATCAAGATCCCGGGCGAACTCATCTTTTAATATTTTTACGGCAACAAAACGGTTTAATAACCGGTCTCTGGCACGATAAACTACGGCCATACCCCCCGTTCCGATAATTTCAAGAATTTCATACCGGTTATCCAAAAGCTTCCCTAAATATCTATCCAAAGTTTCGCCCCCTTTCAAACGGTCAAAATGAGCACCGTAATGTTATCATGCCCACCATGTAAATTGGCAGCATGAATGAGCCTCTCACAGCAAAGTTTCAAATCATCTTCGCCAAGTATTTCAAACATTTCTTCATCCCTCAACATTGTGGAAAGCCCGTCAGAACACAGCAGTAGTTTCTGTCCAGGCTCCAGCGTCAGCGGATAATAATCGGCGCCGACCTTGCGGCTTGTTCCGAGCGCACGGGTAATCAAATTACGGCGAGGATGTTCCCTGGCCTGTTCTTCTGTAATTTCACCGCGCTGAACCAATTCCTCTACCAGGGAATGGTCTCGCGTCACGCGCTGCATGCCCTCCGGCGTATAAAGATACGCGCGGCTGTCTCCAACATTCGCCAGCATAACGCGCTCGCCATTTGCAAAGCCACCGACAAGCGTCGTACCCATGCCCTGATACTCATTAGACGAATGTGCCGTACGATATGTATCATAATTTGCGAAGTCAATCGCATTCCTCAATATGGATTCCATATACTTCGTACTCATGCTGGGGCGTATCTGCTTTTCAATCTGCTCTACAAAAACATTTGCAGCAATATCGCTTGCAACATTACCGGCGCGAGCGCCTCCCATCCCATCACATACCACGAAGATAGCCTGCGCGCCTTCGTCCCGCAGTTCATAAAGACAGGTATCCTCATTATTCTCACGGGCGAGGCCCACATCGCTCAACCCAAAAATATTCATTGATTCACATCCCTCCCGCCAAGCTCGAATTTCCTGCGCAATTGGCCGCAGGAAGCGTCTATGTCAAAGCCAAGGCGGCGGCGAACGGTCGCCGTCACGCCGCTTTTGTTTAAAATATTGCAAAAACGTTGCGTTGTTTCCGTAGAGGAAGGCCTTAGAGGACTCTCCTCAATTTCGTTGAGCCGTATCAAATTTACATGTGCAAGCTGGCCGCGTAATAACCCGGCAAGATCTTTTGCGCAGGCCTCCGTATCATTGAATCCACGAATCAGCGCGTATTCATAGGAAATACGCCGGTGCGTAGCAGCCGTATAGGAACGGCATGCGGCAAGAAGTTCTTCGATAGGCCACCGCCGGTTCACTGGCATAATTTGTGAACGAAGTTCATTATTCGGG
>URVL01000130.1 GCA_900551265.1 uncultured Eubacteriales bacterium
AAACTATCTGTTTTTTTACCACTCACCCCAAACCCCACCACAACCCCCCCCCCCCCCCAAAAAAAAAAACCCCCCCCCCCGCCCCCCCGCCCGCCCCCCCCCCCCCCCCGCTTTCCATCGCAACCTGTTTGCCGGCCGTCAAGTTCGTTTTTTACAATACAGCAAATGGTTTGGGTACGGCGAGTCTAAAATGAATTTATGTTTATCACTGATAAGAGTCTACCAGTATCTTTAAAATTTGTTCTACATAGAGTAACCGGCTCTTATCCAAATCGGATAAGACACGTACGATGTTGCGTATTTCAGTATCTTCTGTGTTACCAAATAGAATATAGTCGGTAGTTACGCCAAGCACTTCTGAAAGTTTAATAAGCGTTTTAATAGAGAATCCTTTCGTACCAGTCTCTATATCTGCACAAAATTTGGGTGTGATTCCGATTTTTTCTGAAAAATGCTCGCGCGTCAGGTGTAGAGCTTCACGGCGCGCTCTTATCCTGTTGCCGATCGAAATCAAATCCATAAATAATCACCCATTTTTAGCTTAACCGTAAAAGTTACAAATAAAAGCAACTTTTAGGGTTGAAAAAATAGAACTTTTAGCGTAAAATAGTTACTGTAAATTTGTGAGATTACAGCAGATATACCTTCATTACTTTTGATCTAAAAAGGTAAATTTACAAAATATTTCTTTACAAAATAGATAAAAGTTAATATACTATTTGCAATAGCCTGTTTTTAGTATGTGCAATATTGCTTGATCTCATTAATTGATAATAGCTGGAGTTTAATTTATGAGACGATTAAAACAAGTTTTGCGCAATATATGGATTTCTGAGCTTGAAGTGCAGAGCTGGGACTCTTATTTGTTGGAACTGAATATCCGGCGGTTACCATGTGTCGCGGCAATTTTAGTTATTTTTCAAACGGTTAATTTGGTGCTTAGCCGTTTTTCCCTGCAAATACTTCCCGCCCTAGGGAGCACCTTGTGTATTATTGTGGCGGTAGTATACGGTTTTACGGCGTTATGTCTTTCCTCTCGGATTGTGGCGCAGACGGGCCTGGCCAGGTTTTTTTATCTTTCATTCTGGATTTTGCTTTATGTGGGCTTTATCCCGTTTTTTATTCATGATATTATAAATAACCGGCAGTTCACAAATGTGATTTTATTTTTCAGCGGCCTGTGTATCGTGCCGGTATTTACAAAACAGGAGCGGATGATCTTAATTCCTCTTTTCTTTGCAATCACAATTCTCATAGCATTTTTTTGTCATGCATCGATGCATTATATCGTTTATCTTGTGTTACTGGGTTTCAGTGCATTCCTGCTCTCCTATGCTATACAGGGCCGTTCGCTGGCGTTTTTGAAACGGCTTCTATACGAGGCGTATTGTGACGTGCTGACAGGTGTTTTAAATCGACGCGGAGGACTCCACCATGTGAAAAAAATGCTCGATAATGCGAAATTACATATGGAAACGGTTGCTTTTTTTATGGTGGATATTGACTTTTTTAAAAATGTTAATGATGCTCATGGCCATCGGAAGGGTGACGAGGTGCTGGTGATTGTGGCCAATACGCTGAAAACGATTTTCAATGGGCAGAATGATATTCTCTGCCGGATAGGCGGTGAAGAATTTCTGGTGTGTACGGTTGTAAATGGACGGGAGGAAGCAGGTAATTATGCTGAAAGGCTTTTGCAGAAAATTGAAAGTTGGCATATTCCGACGCCGCGCCAGGATGCATCGCCCTATTTGACCGTCAGCGTAGGTATACGGATTTATCAACCGGAATGTTCCGGTGATGTCATTGACGAATTGGCGTTGATTGACGACGCGGATGCCGCGCTTTACAGGGCGAAGGGCAACGGCCGTAACCGCTATGAAATCTGCTAAATTACAATAGAATAAACGAAAGCCGCTCCGCAAGGAACGGCTTTCGTTTATTTTGTGAAGAATCGAAAGTTTTCAATGGAGTCTGTTCACGCAATTGTAAAAATAAAAACGGAAAACAAAAGTCCGATTTATATGCGGGCTTTTATGAGTTTTCCATGAATAGAGCCGGTCAAAACGAGGAGAATAACGCAATCGCCCACGAGAATCCATGCGGCATACTGCGTACCCAATACAAACAGTGCGATTGCCGGTAATGCTGTGGCAGCCATACCTGCTAGCATGGTAAGCAGCACGGAGATACCCTGCTTGACGACCTGCGTTTCGTTGGTCCATGTGTAGTTCGGCTTTCGGATATCCATGAGAAGCCCCATCTGAGAAGAAAACAGTGAGTATATTGCCGGTACGAACAGAAATGCCAGACAGGCTGAAAAAGGCAGTTGTAACCCTATTGTAGCGAGCGTTGCGGCAACGATAATACACGGTAATTTAACAGTTAAATCAACAGCGCTTTTCACATGTAAAATCATTGAGGTTGAGACCGGAAGCGTTTGTAAAATCCAGACGTTACGTCCTTCTAAAGAGATGGAAGCCGAAGTGGTCGACATAATGGCAAGAGGAAACGAAAAAAAGATTGCCACAACAGCCGTGATGAAAGTGCCTGATGAACTGGAAAGTACGCCAAAGGAAGTAAAGAGCGTGTCGACCGGCACGAAGAAAAATAAAACGGAAAAGATCATGACAAGCAAACCGCCGGTTGCCGTATTTACCAGATAAATAGATGAGGAAAAGAGTCGCTTCAGTTCTTTTTTGTAGAGTGCCCGAACGACAGAGGATACCCGAAAATCAGCATCGCAGACACGCCGGCCGGTATGCGCTTTTGAAACCACGGCCTCGCGCAGCGCAACTCCATAATGATCCAGAATCAAAAGAAACAGGGTAAACGCAAAAACGCTGGTAAGCAGAAAGCATATAGAAGAAACCATGTTTCCGACGAGCGCATCGGCGTACCAGACGGAGGGTGGATAGATGTTGGTAAACGTCTGAAGAAATACCGCTAAAGTATCGGAAATTTCCGGCAAATCGCTGCTTTGTAACACGTCTGAAACGCGATACGTGAGAAACGTGGGACCTAGTATGAGCGCCGTAAATAAAAGCATTGATAAAACAGCGGTTGCGAGAGATTTATGACGAAAATGAGAACCTACCCATGTCAACAGTGCACCAACAATCGCCGCGATGATAATAGGTATGAGTGGAAACAGAAGTGTCAGGGGCAGGGCTAAAATGTAGAAATATGGGTAAGGATGCGTAAAAATTGCATAAACAATTAAAGAAGGGAGCATGATAAGCAGGAAAAAGGGGAGCTGATGGATGTAAATCGTCAAGATACGGCTCGCAAGAATGGCACGTCCGCTGACCGGGAGTGCCATAAGAATGTCTTGATCATTTCCGCCAAAAAGCAAATCGGAAGCCTTTGTGAAAGTTGTAAAGACAATAATCAGAGCCGAAAGCAGCGCCATAACGGATGGAATATAGGAAGCGAGTCTCAACATGGCAAGCCCGACTGCCGCACCGACGATATATAAAAGAAAAATGGGAATTAGAAAAACAGATAAAATCGCCGCGCCAATTAAGCGGCGCCGCCCACGTCTGTCTTCAGAATGGCGCAATCTGTTTATTCCCCAAAGATCTGACAAATGCAGACGTAAAAGAACCAAGGTCTTATTCATCCAGTTTGCCTCCGGCCTCTATATAGGTGTCTGAATCGTCCGTCAGACTACCGCTTCCCCAAATGGGGATTGCGTCACCGAGATATGTGGGTTCCGGCTTGAAGATTGCCATAAAAAAATCTTTTACCCGCGCGAGAGATTCCCGAATGTTGTTATAAAGATCATTGCGGTAATCACGCCGGTCGGCGGCAACCCCATAAGCCTCGATTCCCATTGCGCGCGCTAAAAAGACGGCACGATACAGATGATACTTTTGCGTGACAATAAAAGCGCTCTCCACCTCAAAGACAGCTTTGGCTCGATAGGCGGATTCATAGGTGGAAAAACCAGCGTGATCCATGAAGATATCGTCTGCCGGAACGCCCTGCTCAACGGCATATCGTTTCATGCTGTTGACTTCATCATAATCTTCGCGGCCGTGGTCGCCGCTCATCAAGAGGCGGTCCGTCGCACCGGTTTCATACAAATCAATGCCTGTTAATACGCGGTCTTCCAACATGGAGCTGAGTCCCGTAGACCAGACCTGTGCGCCAAGCACAAGCGCACAATCTACATTTTTTTCTGCTGCCTGTTCCGGCGTGAGGATATAACGGTTTGCGTACAGAATCATAAAAGCGTTGATTCCCACAAAGAGCAGTATTCCCACCGCCACAATAAACAAAGAAACCCTCATAAACTTTCCAAAACGTGTTTTTTGCATGTAGATACACCTGAAATGCTTTACAAAATTTTTTCGTTATAAGAAGAAGCCGTATTTTACTTTATCATTATACCACAAGATTGGCCGGCTGACGCGTTTCTTAGATAATTCTTTAAGAAAAATCAATAAATGTAGAGCAAATTTCGACAAAATTCGTCCAACTGTTGCAAATAACAACAAAAAATCAAAAGATATGTTGCGTTATGCAACTTCATGTGTTACAATAGATGGCAATAAGGTCATATGTTTTTTAACTAAGGTTGTGCTGGTAATACTTGAAGCAGAATCGTAAAAAAATCAGCTCACCGCGCAATTGTCAAAAGCAGGGTTTCAAGCAATACCGTATTTTAGCTCGAAATACGCGTTTTTTTGACGGCTGTACGGGCATAATGCATGTGCAGAAACTTTGCGAGGTGTGAATGTGAAAAAATATGGGAAATTTGGTATTCAGGTGATTTGCGCGGTTTGGTGCGCTTTGATTATGGCTTCCGGCGCAGCGGCGAATGCGGCATTATGTGATGCATCGCAATTGGTTCCACTCGGTACGGCGGCAGGGATCAGCCTTTCGACAGAGGGAGTTTTGGTCGTGGGGCTGTCCGGCGTGAAATCTGGCGATGAGACGGTGTACCCTGCTCGAGATGCCGGTATTTGTGAGGGCGATTTGATTGTATCCATTAATGGTGTTCAGATTAATTGCGCAGAAGACTTGCAGAAGAGTATGGGAGGCGATGGTGAACAGCTTATGGTCACGGTCAGGCGCGGCGGCGATGAAATGACGTTTCCCGTCAGCCCCGTCCGAACGGAGGAGGGGCTGGTTCGTATCGGCGTTTGGATACGTGATAATATGCTTGGCATTGGCACGTTGACTTTTTACGACCCAGAAAGTGGAATTTACGGAGCGCTCGGACATGGAATCAACGAAAAGAATTCCGGGCAGCTTTTATCGATTGCAGGGGGAGATCTGTTGCGGTCGACAATTGAGGGGGTCAAGCGCGGCGAGGCAGGTACGCCAGGAGAATTGCAAGGCACGTATGAACCTGAGTCAAGAATCGGCAGTGTGCTCGCTAATACCGCGGCTGGAATTTTTGGAATATTAGATCAGGCACCTGACGCTCGTGCTGTTCCGCTTACGCGTGCCAGTGATGTTAAGCTGGGAGATGCCAAAATTCTTTCCTGCGTAGATGGTGGAGAGCCGCGCGAATATAGCATTCGTATTTGCGCGCTTTACCGGATGGGTGATGCGGGCAACCGCGATATGTTGATTGAAGTGACGGACAAGGATCTGATTGAAAAGACAGGTGGCATTGTGCAGGGCATGAGTGGCAGTCCCATTATTCAAAATGGTTGTATTGTAGGGGCTGTGACCCATGTTCTGGTTAACAACCCTTGTAAGGGTTATGGGATTTTTATTGAGAATATGCTAAGCGCATATGAAGAGGAAAGCGGACAGACGGTTGCTGGAAATTATATTGCGGCATAAAATCAACAGCGTTCTTAAATAATGCAAGAATGTGACATCTATCACATGAAAAGTGTTCACGTGAAACAGGGGTGAAAAATAGCGTTTGTGCATTTTGTACAAGTATTTGGATTTAAAATGTATAAACCTGATAGGAAAAAAATTCCATTCACCCCTTGCGTTTGATGCCAAAATATGGTAACTTATAGATGTTAACCTCATCATTAAGGAAAGGCGAGTGCACAGCGAATGGATAGCAAAATTAAAGTGTTGGTTGCAGACTGCGACAGTGATTTCAGGGAAACGTTAATTGAAGTGCTGGGAGACTGCAAGCCCATCGAAATTGTAGGGTATGCGTTGGAGCGGGATGAACTGCTAAAGCTCATTGCGGAAAAACAGCCGGATATTGTCATCATTGATATGATGTTGCCGCCGCTTGACGGTCTTTCGGCCATACGGGAGATCAACAAGCAGGGCTATAGAAAACGTCCGAGCGTCTATGTTATGTCCAAGTTTTCAAGTGAGGAGTCGCTGCGGGAAGCGGTGGATCTTGGCGTCAGCTATTTTATGATCAAGCCGTTTGACATTCATGCTTTGGCCGAGCGCATTATTGCCAACAATGCTTCAAAACGTACGGACAAGCCGGAGTTTACATCCCGGCAAGAAGTGGATTTGGAACTGCGTGTGACCAATATGATCCATGAGGTTGGCGTACCCGCGCATATTAAAGGATATCAATACCTTCGTGATGCTATTATGATGACCGTAAAGGATATGAACATCATTAACGCCATTACAAAGGTGCTCTATCCGACAGTTGCCAGACATTATGATACGACTTCCTCCCGCGTCGAACGTGCAA
>URVL01000131.1 GCA_900551265.1 uncultured Eubacteriales bacterium
TTTTCATTGTCTGTCCCGTCCTTTTGGGCTGTTGGCTTCGGTGCCGTTTTGCGGCTTGGCCGACGCGATCGGCGCGGCGGGGTTGGCTTTGGGATATCTTCCGGGATTGTTACATCGTAGGCGCGGCCCATCATAAAGCCGCAGCGCATTGCGGCATCTATGATAACCTCAGGAGCAGGAGAGCCAAACAAGTCCTTTTGTGCCACCAGCGACGAATAAAGCGAGACAGCAAAATCATAATCAACGCCGTTTTCTTTCGAGTGAATCTCTCTATCAAGTTCCTTATTGCCTATCATACGGTCTATGCAATTCTGCCACGCGTGAAGGTATTCTGTGCCGTTCTTAAAAATGTATCTGATAATCACGGTATTCCCTCCTAAATGTCAACGCCTAAAAATTCACGCTGTGTCCGGCGAAGCAGTCCCGCATTAAAAGGGACATGTGCAGCAGTTGCCGCTTCTCGGGCCAGTTGGAAGATTTTCTTTGCCGTGCGCAAACTTTCCGCGCTGGACAGCTTTAACAAAAAAGCCTGTTCTGCTTCGCCGGAGCAGCCGAAAACGCCCTTGATCTCTTCCACGGTATACTCGTTGTGAACTTTCTTGCGCACGATGATGCGCGTTCTAATCTGGTCGAACTCGTAGCCCTTGCGCGGGGAAGTCATTTGCAGATAGATCTTGTCGTTCCCGGAAAAGACAATACCGACGCCCGCCAGATCGTTTAAATTGCGGACGGCCTGTAAGGCCGAAAAGGAAAGATGGTCGGCTTCATCCACGATAATGAGGCGGTTTGTACCGTGCAGCTGCTCTACAAGCAGATTCATCAAAGCGTCCCGGCGTCCGGGTGCGGGCTTGCCCAACTCCGCACAGATCATTTTCAAAATCGCCGTTGCTGACGGGGTGCAGGCGTTGGCCGTTACCATAATGACGCCAGCGTTGTTCTTGGCGTAGTAGTTCAAAGCCGTGGTTTTTCCCGCGCCGGCATCGCCGCATACGAGGGCAACATCGTTGTGTTTGTGCGCATACATGCAAGCAAAAAGAACATCTTTTGTATTGCGCAATTCGGGATAGAAATTGCCTGTTTGAACGGTGTTTAAACGGGCTTTAGCCACTGTAAGATATTTCTGTATTTCTTTGGCGGTTTCCTCGGTATCGCCCATATATGTACCGCCGAGAAATTGAGAAATGCGTGTAGCTGAAAGGCCTGTTTCTTTTGAAATCTGCCGCTGCGATTTTCCGCTGTCCTGCATGAACTGGACTAAATCCCGGCGGGCGTCTTCAATGTGCTGCATATACGTCCTCCTTTTGCAAATAGTAGGCTGTTAAGGCGTCGGTCAGATTGTCTTCTTCCCGTGCCTTGGGGCGGCTGTCTTTGAGAATGGCGGCATTCCGGCTGGCCTGGGCTGTCAGATGTTCCGTCTTCGGTACGTCCTTTCGTTCTTCGTAGCGTTCAAGCAGCTGGTTGCGGGCTATGATTTCCTGCACGCTCATTCCTCTGATTGGAGCGTGGTCTTCCGTCAGCTTATGCGCTGCGCGTTTCTGCTTGGCCGCTTCAATGTAGGCTTCCTCTGACGTGTGCCGGAACCCGGAAACGAGTTTTGCAGTTGCCATGCAGATAGCGTCGTTCTTCTGGTCGAATATCGCTACTTCATCAATGTTTGCCGGGTCATACACGGCAACAACCTTTTGTCCAATGTACCGCAGGAGCGTATCATTGTAGTAGAAATTGTTGAACATGCAGATACCATTTTTCTGCACGGTACGCTCTACAGAATTGCCGCAAATGAGCCGCAGCGCTTCATGGTCACTTACTTCCCGAATCTGCTTCAAATTCTCCGAGTATACCTGATTGGGCGTTTTCCCGCCCATGTCCTGCCCTCTGCTGGGTGCATTGTGGTATTCATCCAACCAAACATAGAAAGCCGTGATGAATTCATCCACCGTTGGGGCGATCTTTGCTATTTCTTTGTTGGACATGCGCATGAGCTCCGGGCGCTGCTTGGCGTCCTTGCCACAGTATGTGTCCCACATGGGGCCGAATTGTTTTTCCACAGTACCGAAGAACCGTTCCACGGTCTTTGCCTGCCCGTGGTATGGTGTGGCGTAGATTACATTTATTCCAAGCCGATTTACCAGAGAATGGGGGTAATCCCGGTTGAAATCCTTTGACCTGTAGTCCTTGCCGTTGTCAAAGTATACTTCATTCGGCAGGCCGTTTTGCTCTACGCTCATTCGAAAGCACTGCTTTATAGCGGTAGCGTTCGGGTCTGCGTCTCGAATCAGAGCGCCAACAACTTTGTTTGACCGGGCGTCAAAGAAAACTGTGAGCCAGAGCCGGACGGCTTTCCCTTTCTTATTACGGACGAACACATCAAAAAGGTGATGGTCTGAAAACCATACATCATTTGAATTGATATCCAGACGGCTGCGCTGCATGGACGGTAGCGAGTCCCGATATGCTGTTTCTCCCTCGCGGTGCCGCGTGATTGCAAGGTGTGGAATTTCCTGCACGCGCCGCTGGAAGGTCTTCACCGATGGGATATCGGGGTATGCCTTTTTAGTCTGTTTGTGGCACCATTGCACGGTACGCTTTTGCTGGGTCATATACAGGGCGTAAAAGTATTCCCATGCATCGGGCAAGATGGTGCTTGTCCCTTTTCGGGCGAAGCCTCCGCGTTTGTCCACCAGCTCCGGCAAGTCACCGCCGTCTTTCAGGATACGCTGCCATGCATACAGCTGGCCCTCCGTGATCGGCGCATAGTAGCCCATGGCGTTGCGCTGGGCCACGAACTCGGCGGGGGACAGGCCGCTGCGCCAGTATTCCAGTACGCAGCCCTTTTTCTCGTTGGCGGCGTGCAGCTGGTCGTTTGTGAACTGTGCAAGTTCTTCTTCCCGGCGTTCCTTTTCTATGCCGTGGTAGCGGTCACGTTCATTTTCCGGGAGGCTTTCCAAAGCAATCAACATTTGATACCCGCCGCGCCCTCGGCCTTCTGTATATTCATATTTATATATGCCGCGTGCTGCTCGGCGTTCTATAGTCGTTACATTCACCTTTAGGATTTCCGCCAGTTTTTGCGCGGGTATCAATTGCAATGTTGCCACCTCCTCGCCTTGGAATATGAAATCGAGCTATGCGACGTCTCCAAAAATATCGTCTAAACTACAAGCTAAGGCATGGCAAATTCTGATAGCCAGAGAAAAAGAGGGGTTGTTTCTGCCCAATATTATATATGTAATAGCTGTACACGACACCTTACACTGCGCGGCAAGCCATTTTTGATTCTTTCCAATGGCAAGCAGTCGCTTAATAATCTGTTGCCCGCAACGGGGAAGATTATCCGATGGAATGCGCATGCGTTTCATGATTTTTCCTCCTGTTGTAATCGTCTGTACCGTGGTATAATGTTTATGCTCAAATTAATTATAAATCAATTCAATTGATTTTACAAGCAAAAAATCAATTGAATTGAATGGAGGCGCAAAATGGACGATATTTGTGTGCGTGTTAAATTGATTCGGACTTCTTTCAAGATGTCACAAAAGGATTTTTCATTGCGACTAGGCGTTACAAATGCACATATATCAAGAATCGAAAAAGGGCTAACTAGACCTTCTGCCGCCTTAGTTAAACTTATTTGCCAAACATATAATATAAATGAACAATGGCTATTAACAGGGCAAGAACCCATGATGTATGAGCAGTTATTAACACGTGAAGATGACATTATGCAAAATGCCACATCGGCTATTAACAAGCTTCTACGAGCCAATGGGATTATTCGATCGCTTGCTGTTGAGATTGAATCGCTGCACGCAGAAATAGTTACACCGCCAAACTCAAGCGAATTAGTAGCAGCGGATTATTTGACAAGATGCTATAGCATCTTTGAGCATATTCAAAATTTTCTTTCCAGTAGAAAGCTTGCTGCAAGAAATCAGCAAACTCAAATAGATGTCAGCATTTCGGAGACTCTTAGGTTACTAGAGCGCGATTTAGAATCAATGGACACATTATTGAAAAATATGCAACAATAATCCATATTTGTGCCCTGCGATTCTTGTGCAATGATTCGCATCATCGCCATTTTCCTTGCAGTAAGTCGGGTTTGCAAATTGAATATAGAAAAAGCCCGCAAACCTAGCATTAAACAGGGTTTGCGGGCTTTTTGCTTAAAAAGAAAAATGCAGTTAGTCGATGAAAAACTAACTGCAAACTTCGATATTACGTGTCCGTATAAAATGCGTTAAAAACGGAGAAAAAACGGCCTATAAAGCGCGTTTACACAGAGTTTTTGGTAGCATAGTGACTAACTGCAAAACTTTGATTTTACGTGTCCAGCAACAATAGGGAGGAACCACATGAAACATCGAAAACTATTATTGATCGGGTGCAGTCTGGGCGTCGTATGTGCGATTTTGGCCGCTGCCCTGCTTTTCTGGCCACGTAGGCAGCAGCCACTCAACGATAGGTCTGTTACCGTCTGTTCCACTTCCAACAGTTCCAGTGAGGCTCAATCTGCTGTTTCATCGACGGCTGCGGCGCAGTATATGGAGGGACAGGTCGGGTGGCTGACCGTAGAGGGGACGGAGATTGACAACGCCGTTATGCAGGCAGGAGACAACGACTATTATCTGCGCCGCAACGAATACGGCGAGGATGATGTGTGGGGCTGCTACTTTATAGATTATGCCTGCTCACCGAGCAGCCAGAATCTTGTGATTTACGGACACAGCCTAGATGACAGCACAGAGGCGCAGCGCTTCTCGCAGCTCAAGCGTTTCTCCGATCCGGAGTGGGCCGCACAGCACCACATGATCCAGCTGGAGTATAACGGCCAGCGCATGACCTATGAAGTTATCTCGGCGGGGCTTGCCGATGCCACTACGGATACCATTGCCATTGTAACCAACCCTGGCATGGAGCAGGCGCAACAGATCATTGACGCGGCGCTGGAGCGCTCCGATGTACAGTTTGAGGCCGACAAATCAGTCGACCCATTATCCCGCATTCTAACGCTCGCTACTTGTACAACCAACAGCGGCACACGATATGTTGTTACCGCCATTCAAACATCGGGGGATGATACAAATGCAGCTGATTAAGTGTCCGGCACGATGGAGATGATGATAATGCTCACCGCAATTTTGATTGGTATGGCTGGCCTTATGCTGATTGTGTACAGTTGTTTGGTAATAGCCAGTGACGCTGACGATCATGCAGAACAGGCGTGGAGTAAATCTGATAAACGTTGACGGAGGGATAGAAGTGAATCATGTCGGGAACTGGCAATGGTGGACCGGTGTGCTGATTGCGGTCATCATTGCAGGCTTTACAGGGTTTGGGGTCGGATACGCTTTTTGTAATCAAACATCAAAATGGCTGCTGGACAGTACCGCCTGGGAAAAGAAACATCCAAGCGAATCTTCTGCGGACGCGGCAATAGTTCCAGCCCCGGTAGTATCCTCCTCTAAGCCGCGCAAAACTGTACTCGGTCGACTGAACGCGAAAACGAAAGATCACAAATCATAATCAGCAAAGTGCCGATTGTTTTTCAGAGCCTTTCAGGCTATAATAACAATATCAGCATTACGCAGAAAGAGGAATAATTATGGCGCTCACAAAAGAAGATTTACAGGCAATCGCATCTTTGATCCAGCAGTCGGAGGAACGGACGACTCGCTCGATCCAAGAGACAAAAAATGAAATCATGTCCTACATCGAATCTCATGTGGAAAAGGAGCTTCATCAGATCGCGGATGGGCATAAAATGCTGTATGAAAAGATGGATCGGGAGTTCAAGGAGATTCATGAGGAATTGGACGACTTGAAAGGGACGCAGGCTGCGCAGGAGTTTGTGATCACGCGCAGGCTGAAACAGGGTTGAACATAATCAATGCATCGGGAGGGTAGCGCTGCGCATATCCCGATGCGCCGGTAAATGAATTGCCTGATCTCTCATAACTCAATAAGCCTCTTACCGAGCAGGGGGTGCGACCAGTGGTCGTACCCCCTGCTTTTATAACTCGGTGAGGGGCTTTATTATTTGCCATGGAGGCTGTGCCCATGATTGAATGGTTGATATCATTTGGAAACGGCTGCCATTACATCACAATGGCTTTTTTGCTTTTGTACCTGTTGTGGCTCGTTCGTGAATCTTTTCGCACGAGGAAAAGCGGCGTTGTTCGTGAAGAAATTATGTGCTCCGATGATGCCGGAAAATGTTTTCTTGCATTGTGGCTCGCTGCCGAGTATTTGATGCGCGAGAATTTCCCCTTTTCGCTGTATCCCCACTATACTGCCTGGAAATACTGGATCGCATGGCCGCTTCTGATTCTTTGTGTTGGTATAGAAAAAGGGTTAAAACACAAAGGGCTTTCACAGCTTTCAGGAGATAGAAAGATTGTTCGGGAACGACAGGCCGGAAATCAGGTCAAGCAGGAAATGTCGTTCAAAAGCCTTGAGGAGAAACAAAGGCACTTGACCGAAATCGCTTCG
>URVL01000132.1 GCA_900551265.1 uncultured Eubacteriales bacterium
CAGCCGCGCAACCTGCGCCGTGTCGCTCTCATTCGACTCCTTAACAAAATCAATATAGCCTTCACCCTCAACAGCGTTCTCAAGGGCACCGTCTACAGGAGACATGGCAAAGTTGGCACGCGGGAGGCCAAACCAGGCAGTAAGACCATCCACAAAGACGTCACTCGTACCAAAACCAAGGAAAGCACGTTCATCCTTGGCACCATTGCCGTTAGCATCCTGCTCCTGGAACTGAATCAAAGCCTCTTTAAACTCCTCAATTGTGATCGGCATGGAGAGGCCGCACTTATCCAGCCAGTCCTGACGGATGTTTAGAACATAGAAAGTGCCAATCGGCCAATCGTTGATATAGTCAACCTCATCGTTATCGAGGTTCAAAGCCGTTGCGCCGCCGTCAGCGTTCTTCACATAGTACCACTCGCCATCCGGAGCAGTGGACCATGCCTTGACATAACGGGCTTCGCCATCATCGCTGACGAGATTTGCAAAGTTACCATCGGAATACGGGAGAATGTCGTTGATGTTGGCAAATCTGCCAGAATTGACAGAGTTGACCATAACGTCAGCATCCATGTAGCTGCCCTCAATCAGGAATGCATCCAAGAGAGCATTGGCAGCAAGATAGCCAGAAAGCGTGGTCTTATAGGACTCGTTATCGATTACCTCGGGTTCTACAACCAGATTCTGTTTTTCAAGCATCAGCTCGTTGTAGTTGGCCAGAGACTCAAATCCGGCAGCCTCGGCCTCATCCAGGGTGTGAGTCCACTGATGCGTCTCACAGCCCATATACGTGAGCCTGTAAGGTTCTGATTCAGTGGGTTCGTCGTTACCACTGCCACCGGTACTGCCGGCGTCACTGGCATTGCCGCTGTCAGCCGGCTGATTTGCATCGTCGTTTCCGCTGTCGTCAGCACAGGCGCTAAACAGAGTAACGAGCATCAGCACGGCAACCAGCAGCGCAAAAAGTCGTTTTGTGGTCATGCATGACCCTCCCTAAAAAATATTACCAAAACGCGCAGAGGCGCGGAATGGCCCGAAAGCATAACGAGCGGTCTCCTCCTAACACTTATAACATAAAAAGTCAACACAAGGAGGCATGAACACATTGTTTCAGAAACGTTAATAACATAAAAAATACAGGTAATAGGCCTATTTTAAATTTATGTTATAAAATGAATTATAAATTTTTCATAATTGCAAATTGTATATTTAGATGAATGATGAATAAATATGTGAATAAAAAATACGTTTATAAGAATTCCATTAATACTATTTAAATGAAATTTTATACTTTCCGGTCTTCCTTCCAGGGCCAGAAATCAGGTACTAACTTTCCGCTGTGTTTTTCTTTGCCACTGTGTTATAATAAAAAGGAAGTCCACAGTTTTTGTGTGCTTATTATATAGGCAGGGAGCGAATATGACGTTTATCTGTTCACAATGTCCCAGACAATGTGCGGCCCCACGTACAGACACCTCCGGCGAGGGGCACTGTCACGCACCGGCTTTGCCCCGGCTTGCACGTGCTGCGCTACACTATTGGGAGGAACCCTGTATCAGCGGTACACGCGGATCCGGCACGATCTTTTTCTCCGGATGTTCGCTCGGCTGTGTCTATTGTCAGAACTATGCGCTCAGCCACGAGTGCTATGGAAAAACCGTCCCGCTGATACGTTTAACATCCATTATGCAAGAGCTGGCAGAACAAGGCGCCCACAATATTAATCTTGTCAATCCGACGCATTATGCGCATCTGCTGCCATATATCAGGGAGCATGTGCCTGCCGGTTTGCCCATCGTCTATAACACCGGCGGGTATGACAGTGTCGAAACGCTGCGCCGGATTGAAGGTTGCGTTGACGTCTATTTAACAGATCTTAAATACTGCTCCTCCCGTCTCTCGGCAAAGTATTCCGGCGCGGCGGACTATTTTAGCCGGAGCACGGCTGCCATAATGGAGATGTACCGGCAGGCCGGAGCCTCATGTTATGATGAAGACGGGATTTTACGCCGCGGCGTGATTGTGCGGCATCTTGTGCTTCCCGGGTACAGTGCTGATTCTTTAAACATTCTCAAATTTTGCCGCGATAATTTCCCCGACGGCATCCTTTACAGCATTATGGCACAGTATACTCCCATGGGTGATGCGGCGCAGTTCCCTCCTCTTAACCGCCGTCTGACCCTCGCGGAATATCGCCGGGTGGCACAATTTGTAGAGGGCGACGAACACTTTACCGGGTACATACAGGAGCTTTCCAGCGCGCAGGAAGAATACGTACCGCCGTTCGATCTGACCGGGATATAGCGTTTGAACAAATTTGATTTTTCAAATATAAGGCAAAGCCTGGTTGACTTTCTCAGTGCGTTATGATACCATGCAAAATATCAGAGGGGAGGAGAGAGATTACATGTATCAGCATCATAAAGACTCCATTGTAAAGATGACGGAATATTACCGTAAAAATCCTGAGATTATCGCGCTTTTTTTAATTGGCTCCGTAGCAACGCATACCGAACGTCCAGATTCTGACCTTGATGGCGTAGCAGTTGTTTCGCCGGAATACTATGCACAAAAGGCCGCAGGCGTCGGTACCATGGAAGTCGTGCACGGGGAATGTACCTATGAGGGCGGTTATTTTGATATCCACTATCTCACAAAAGATATTATGAAGGAACTGGCCGCGTCAGGGTCCGAACCGATGCGCAACATGTTTTCCTGCGCACGTCCGCTTTTCTGCGATGATGACGAGCTGATCCCGCTTGCCAAGGCCATTAACGTCTATCCCCTGTCGGAAAAGCCGGGCAAGCTTCTGCAATATTATTGCACACTCAAAATGTTCTACCGTTATTTTTGGAAGGTATGCAAACCGGAAGGCTATGCACGTGCACATATAGCCGACGGTATGGTATATTCCCTTTATCGTCTGCTTCTTGTAGAAAATGATACGCTTTTCCCCGGTTTCCGCAAACTTGAAACCACTGTTATAAATGTGCCAAACAAGCCTCTGGAAATTGTAGAAAAGTGTCGTAAATTCCTCAAAACACTGGACGATGAGGATTGTCTTGCGATTGTGGAGGCATATGAAGCTTGGACGTCTTATGACTATCCGAAAGATCAGGGAATCGTTTCCAATAACTTCCGTGATCCCTACGACTGGTAAGAGCCGTCAAGATTATATACGTTGTATCTTAGACAGGCTAGCCAAATCTAATATCAGTTTTTCAATTAAATCATTGACAAAACTTTATCTCTGTGTTAAAATAGGCGCTGTCCATTGATTGGGTCTATGCGGAGAGATGTCCGAGTGGTTTATGGAGCTGGTCTTGAAAACCAGTGACTCCGCAAGGGGCCGGGGGTTCGAATCCCTCTCTCTCCGCCAACCTTATTTTGTATTCGTTAATTTGTGCGCTCTTATCTTCCAACAAATTGATTCAGGCGGATAAACCGGCTTTTTTCTATCGTAATTTTTATACCTGTATTTGGAGAAGTACCCAAGCGGTGACGGGGCTCCCCTGCTAAGGGAGTAGGCCGGGAAACCGGCGCGAGGGTTCGATTCCCTCCTTCTCCGCCAAATGAAAAAGCCAGCTAATACCTGTATTTTTAAATTTACAAGGTATTAGCTGGCTTTTTTGTGTTTTATTTTTGATTTGCTTCTTTCATATCTGGCCTTGTTTTTCCTACTTTGAAAACAAAAATGCTAACAGGAAATGCTAACAAGAAATCAAATTTACTTTCCTAGATATTCTTTAAAATTATAAAGCACCGTCGCAAAAGCTTCTCTGGTGATGGGCTGCTGCCAACCGTAGTTGCCTTCGCCGTCGCCGTTGATAATCTCGTTTTCCTTCGCCCATGCTGTCGCCTCGCGCGCCCACGCGGACGGCTGGTCTCCCGTTCCGGCCACGCTCAATAACTCTTCCTTCGTCATCTCCAGCTCCTCCTTTTCTCCTGTTCCGCCCAGCAGCACCGCTTTCACGTCCGCGCGGAAATGGTCCATACTCTTCCCGTGGCGCGGGAACCAGTGCATCACGTCCGCATGGTTGGACGCAATCCCGCGCCGGTATCCCTCGCTGTGACAGAGCACGTCCTGCTCCGTCAGCCCGAACTGCGTGCACAGATATGCCGTCAGCTCCACCGCCTCCCGGTATACCCCCGCAAAGTACGCCGCGTCCGTAAGCCCGTCCTCGCAGATCTCAAAGGAGATGTGCGTATTGTTTGCGCTGCCGCCCGCATGCCAGCCGCGCATCGTCCAGGGCAGGGTCTGATACGTCGCAATTGTGCCGTCGGCGAGCCGGCCGATAAACGCGTGCACGCACACCTGACGCCCGCCGGGCAGGGGAACGTTGAAATGATTGCCGTTTGTGTTCTCTCCCAGCCTCCCGTCGTCCGGCTGCACATAGCGCCGCAGATACGGGTTGTTTGCGCCCGTCGAGTGCACCATGATCCCGCGCGGCACGATGGTCTGCCCCGCCTGATAACAGGCGTTTCGCGTCGCATAGCATTGATATAATCTCATGACACAACAATCTCCTGTTTCGTGTTGACCTGCTTAGTCAAATTACATAATTCGTCGATGAGCGCGGATACCGCGTCCATATCCACGTTAAAGTTGATGGTGTCCGCGCTGGTTTTCACCATGGCCAGCACCCATTCTTTCCGCGTCGCGCCGTCAGAGAACTTGCGTTCTGCTTCTGCCATTAATGATATGACGAGTTCAAGCAACCGGTTCCAGTTCTTTTCCCTGACCGCCTTTTCCACGTACTGCACAAGCTTAATGACAAGCGGTATAGCCGTCGCAAGCCCCGCAATGATTGATAATACAATATCCCAATTCATATGTAGTCCTCCTTCATGCGTCGCGCTTTACGCCGTTCATAGCGGTGTCATACACAATCCCGCCTGCTGTATTCTCCGCGCGGGATTTATCAAAATACTTGCCCAGTACGTACCCGGTCGCGACGTTGTAAATCCCGATGAGCGCGACCAGATACGGAAGCCCGCCGGTGAAATCCCGCAGTATGGCCAGCACCGTCACGCCCAGCGTGGCCAGCGACAGCAGAAGATCCCCCGCGAGAATCACGCCCGCCAGCGTCTTGGACGTCTCACGCTTTTTCATACGCTTCACCGCTTCACAAACGCCGGTATGATTTCCAGCCGCCGTACTTCCGCCATCAGGTCGTCGAGAAAGCCGTTGCCGGCGAGGTCGTCATGATAGATCTTGTGCATCCGGCTTAGGTCCTCGAGGTCGTTTGACGCGATGTACCCGCGCGCGATGTGCTCCTTACACAGGTACTTGATGCGGTCGTATAAAAGCTGCCGCACCCCGGCGCTCACGCCGTCCTCGCGCTGTTTTTTCCGCAGAACCAGCGTGAAAACGCCCGAGATCACCGCCGACAGCGCCCCGCTCCCAATGACCGCTATGATCAGCTCCGTCATACCGCCACCTGTTCCCATCCCGCGGGGTAAGTCTCCGGCGTATAGGCGTTGTTGCCGGTGAGCGAACGCCATACTTGCCCGTCCGTCCAGATCATGCACTCGCCGGTCTGGTACAGCCCCCGCGTTCCCTGCGGCGGGACGTACGGTTTTGCCGCAGCGGGGTCTTTTGTGTGGCAGATATCCCAAAGGGATACGGCCTTGTCCGGCGTCCAGTCCGGCTGTCCGTTTGCGTTGTGCTGCTGCCACAGTTTATATACCTGCCCAGCATAGCGGTAAGGGGAGCCTACCGGCACCGCGGTAAAGTCTCGTTTGCCGTCCTCGGGGTAGTCCGGTATGTAACCCTCCGCCGCGATGACCGCCGTGCCGTCAAGCGTACCTGCCACAGCGCCGTCGCGTACCGTCTGCGCCTCGCGCAGTCCCGCGCGCCGCAGGGTGTCCAATACGAAATCTTTATTCGTCAATGCTGTTCACCCCTTCCCGGATGATTCCCGCAAGTGTGTCGTAAAGAGCGGCATAGGGATCTTCATGTATCGGTGGTTCGTCTTCCGGATAAAACGTGCCTGTTTCCGGATCATAGATCCACCCTTCCGGGGGCGTGGGCTGTAAAAACCGGGCCTCGCCCTCGGCCAACGGGTTATATCCCCAGCCTTCAAACACATAGTCCGGCGCTTCCACAAAGAGTACGTCGGGCGGATACTTCCCGACGGTTGAAAGCAGTGTTGGATGTACGCTGGTTGCGTCATAAAAACAGAAATTTTTTACGATTTGAAAAATTTTCATTGCCTGCCTCCTATGAAATTACGGCTTTTGTATAGGTCAGAATACAGATGCCGGATCCGCCATTTCCGGCCGAAGCGTAAGAATAATACGCGCCGCCTCCGCCGGCTGCGTACCCGCCGTTGCCGGCTGCGCTGGACGTGCTGGCTGCGCCGTCGCCACCGTTCCCATTCGGGCCGTAACCGCCGCCTCCGCCACTTCCATAGGCATTTCCATTGCCGCCATTACCGCCATAGCCGCCCCCGCCGCCATAGCCGCTGCTACCATACCCAATACCGCCG
>URVL01000133.1 GCA_900551265.1 uncultured Eubacteriales bacterium
CCTATCTACAGCGTGGGAGGCACGGCCAGAGCGGCTTTAAAACTTATGAGAGAGAGACATCGGATTGGAAATACCAATACGTATACCTATGAACAGCTTAAGGAGGTCCTACAATATCAGGAGGAAAGCAAGAGAGAATTGCTAAAGAGCATACTGCGGACTTCTCCGGACCGGGTGCATACGATCATACCAGGACTTCTGGTTTTCCAGACGATTGCCAAGTTTTTTGGCTCAAAAAGTTTTGTAACCATAGGCTATGGTGTAAGAGAAGGATACCTGATGCATAAGTTGGAGCAGGAGGGGAACCCCCATGAACAACCTGTTTGAAAAAGGCTTTACCCAAAACCGCGAGCTTTCCTGGCTGCGTTTTAACGAAAGAGTTCTGTCTGAGGCGATGGATCAGTCGGTCCCTCTGTTGGAAAGGCTGAAGTTTATTGCTATTTTCACAAGCAATTTAGACGAGTTTTTTATGATACGCGTGGGAAGCCTTTTCGACCTCATGAGCATAGATGAAAACATGGTGGACAACAAATCAGGATTGACACCGGAAAAACAGCTGAAAAAAATTTTTGAGGCCGTCAGAGTTTTATACGAAAAGAAAGACGGGCTTTTTCAGGAAGTAGAGACGCAGCTTCGCGTCCATGATATCTATCAGCTTGCGTATGATGAGCTGGAACAAAACGAAAAGGAAAACGTCAGAAAATATTTTGAGGCGTCTATGCAGGCCATTCTTTCTCCACAAATTGTGGATGCGCACCATCCTTTTCCGCATCTTGCAAACGGCGTGATTCATATTGGCGTCATTCTGAAGCACAAGAGCAAAGACATTTTTGGCGTGATTCCAATGCCTGCGTCGCTGCCGCCGCTTTTTTACCTGCCGGGAGGCGAAACCCGATGCATTCGGCTGGAGACGATTGTGCTGGAATATGTGGAGCAGCTTTTTGCCCCATATGAAGTTAAGGAAAAGGTGATATTCTGCGTTACGCGCAATGCCGACGTCAATCCTGACGATGAAGTCTTTGCCGATGAAACGGACTTTAAAAAGCGGGTGGAAAAGGCTCTGCGCCAGAGAAGGCGGCTGGCCCCGGTGAGACTGGAACTGTCTGATACCATCAGCGATAAATTCACGGCGTATTTTAAGGATAAGCTGGGCCTTTCATCGCAACAGATCTATGTGACGAAGGCGCCGGTGAAGATGAAATATGTCTACAGCTTTATATCAAAAATTCCAAAGTCAAAACAAAAGCTGTTGACGTATCCCAAGTTTGTCCCCGTATGGCCGGATACGATTCGGCGCGGCGAGAGCGTTATGCATCAGGTAGAGAAAAAGGACCTGCTGCTGTTTTATCCTTTCGAGAGTATGGAACCCTTTTTACAGCTCATCCGGGAGGCCTCCTTGGCACAGGATGTGATTTCCATAAAGATTACAATTTACAGGCTTGCCAGCCATACAAGATTAATTGATTACCTCTGCGACGCCGCCGAACGGGGCAAAGAGGTAACCGTACTAATGGAACTGAGGGCGAGATTTGACGAACAAAACAACATAGACTGGTCCGAACGGCTTGAGGAGGCAGGCTGTGTCGTAACATATGGATTTGATTCTTATAAAGTTCATTCAAAAGTTTGCCTGATTACGCGAAAGAGTAAAAATGGCGTTGCCTATATTACGCAGATTGGTACTGGGAACTATAACGAAAATACTGCAAAGCTATATACGGATCTGTCGCTGATAACCGCCAGCCGGCAAATTGGCCAGGATGCGGCCGAGTTTTTCAAAAATCTGGCCATTGGAAATTTGAATGGAAATTATAAACATCTCCTGGTTGCTCCGGTGTCTTTAAAACAGACCATTCTGAGGCTGATTGATGAGGAAATGTCAAAAGGGGAGGAGGGAAGAATTTTTGTAAAAATCAATTCCCTGACGGACGCAGAAATTATTGATAAATTGTCTCAGGCTTCCTGTGCGGGCGTAAAGGTGCAGATGATTGTAAGAGGCATATGCTGCCTTCTTCCCGGCATTCCCGGAAAAACGGAGAATATTCGTATATGTAGTATTGTCGGACGTTTCCTCGAGCATTCCAGAATATACTGTTTCGGCAGTGGGAAAAATGAAAAGATGTACATTTCCTCCGCGGATTTTATGACAAGAAATACCGAGAGACGCGTTGAAGTGGCATGTCCGATTTATGATGAAACCATTCGCCGTACCCTATATAAGATCATGGATGTCGTAAAAAATGATACGTTGAAAGCCAGAATACTTATGCCGGATGGGACCTATGTAGAGAAAAACCACGGAGATGAATTGATTGACAGCCAGCAGTTTTTTATGGATACGGCGGAAAAGAATGCGTATTATCTGAAACAGGGTTCAGAAATTGAGAAAATAAAAAAGAATATCTTCAATGGATTTTTGAGAAAGCTATTGAAAATAGACCGTTAAGAAGAGCTTTTCCGGCAGCGTTTCTGAGACCGCAAATAAGGTCTTAATGCTAAGGCAAAGAAGGAGCGCCGGGGGATAATTTGCATCCCCCGGCGCTCCTTCTTTATTTCACGGAATCTTCTCAAACGCTGATAGACGTACCGCCCAAAGCGGCCGCCGTTTTAACGGCATAAAATGAAAAACCCGGCCGGCTTTTTAAGCCGGCCGGCGCAACAATGCAGATTCGTTCAGTTTCCAATGAGAAAATCGAGGACGTTCCACCCATCAGATGTGGCGGCCTTATAGAGCTCTGTATAACCGCATCTGGTACACGTGACGGTAAAAAACTTTTTGTTCTGAACATCAAATATTTTTGCAAAGTTCCCGCCAGTAGCCTGGAATTGATCCGACTCATAGCTCAGGTTCCCGCATTTTGGGCACACATACTGCCTTTGTTCCATGATGACCCTTCTTTCTTATACGTTTTCGTTCTCGTTTACCGGTGCGTTTACCGTTACTTTAATTTCAAGCACCTGCTTGTGATCCGTTTTTAAAACTTCGACTGTGAGATTCTCAAAAGTAAACGTTTCGCCTGGCTCCGGAATATGACCGAATTCTTCCGTTACCCAGCCGCCGACTGAGACAGAATCCGAATCCTCATCGGGCTCAAATCCAAATTTTGAGAGCATGTCGTCAAGATCCATATCGCAGAGTACGCGATACGTATTTTCACCCGTTTTAATAAACTCTTCCACAACTTCGTCGCTTTCATCCCATATTTCACCGACGATTTCTTCCAGGATATCTTCCATGGTTACAATACCGGCTACGCCGCCGAACTCATCCACAACCATTGCCATATGCGTCCGTTCTCTCTGCATCTCTTTCAGCAGATCGTGGGCCGGGATGGTTTCCGGAACAAATTTGGCAGGGTGGAGCAGATCCGAAAGTTCGTGAGGCTCCTGATTTTGAATGGCGAGGAGGTATTCCCTGGTATAAAGAATGCCTACCACATCGTCTATGCTGTCGCGGCAAACCGGTAAACGGGAATACCCATTATCGGAAATGATCTCGAGAATTTCCTCCGGCGTATTGTCAAGCCAGACAACCGTGGTACGCGTGCGGTGGACCATTACGTCCGCCGCCGTTACATCGTTGAACGCAAAGATGTTTTCGATCATCTCTTTTTCATCAGGTTCAATCGTACCGTTTTCTTCGCCGACGTCAAGCATCATAATGATCTCTTCTTCAGAGACCGGTTCATCTTCCTCTTTGGGATTAATCCCAAATAAGCGAAGTACGCCGTTGGTTGAAATCGTCAAAAACCAGATAACCGGCTTTAATACAACGGAGAGCGCGGTGATCACGCCGCTCACAGCGCGCGCCACGGCGTCGGCCTTCTTCATGGCAATACGTTTCGGGACAAGCTCGCCAAAAATCAGGGTGAAATAAGAGAGGATGATCGTGATGACAATAACGGACAGTGTATTCAGCAGGCTTTCAGATATAGCCAGATGACAGTCGTTAATGAGCCAGCTGACCAGACGGTCGGAAAAGTTTTCTGCGGCGAACGCTGAGCCGAGGAAACCGGCCAATGTAATGCCGATTTGGATGGTTGAGAGGAAACCGGTAGGTTCCGTTACCATTTTCAGCATTTTTTCAGCCTTACGGTCGCCGGATTCTACTTGTTTTTTTAACTTGTTTTCATTTAGTGAGATAACGGCTATTTCCGTCATCGCAAAAAAAGCGTTCAGGAGAATTAAGATGACCTGTAGTAAAATTTGTTGACCTATTGATGCCGATGGCATAATTATGTAGTTCCTTTCTGATTCAAATTTGTTCTGAAACGCAAAAAAGCATAGCCCACGAACCTAAATAACCAGTACGCGGGTTATGCTATAAAAAATCCTGATCTATCACGCATCGGTCTGCGGCGTTACTGTCGCTGCCGTCCATTGAGAAAGAAAACCTCCTTTTAAGAAACTTAATATAGTGTATGCTACATTGATCCCTATTATAATATAGGCATTATGAAAAGTCAAGTGGGAAATGAGGGGATCCCTTTTTATGAATGGAATATCTTTTCTTATACGTTTTAAGATGTATGCCGGTATAATCTATGAAAAGTCTTGGCGTTACTTTGGAACGAAATGATTACAAAGAAACTACAGGCCTGTGGAAAGTCGTGGCTTATCAAATCATTGACGGTGAGGCGGCCAACGATTGGATTTCAAAATAACGACTCCCGGGAACCATTTGGTTCCCGGGAGTATCTCTTTGCCTTATTTCTCCGGCTCAAACCACATGACACCCAATACTGTGACCCCCAAATGAATTCCAAGTACCGGGCCCAGTTTCCGAATCATGACTTCACCGCCAAGACGCTGACAAATCATGCCGGCAAGGTCTCGAGCGGCCTCGCTCTCAGAAATATACTGTACGGCAACTTCCAGCGCATTTTCCGGAACGGAACGCGCCAGTTGCCGGAGCTGATCGGTTGGGCCGTGCGTAATGCCGCAGGCGACCACGGCGCCATCTCGGCAGGTAAGCAGAGGGCGTATATTCAAAATGGTGCTGACAGATTGCCGAACCGGGCCAAGCCGCCCGCTGCGGCGCAAAGGCGCCATATCGCTGACAGAAAAAACCGTTTTGACACGATCCCGGATCCTGGTAATCGACTCGGCGGCTTCATCCAGCGTGGCACCCTGCGCAATCAGACGGCGCGCTTCCTTCACAAGAAACGCCAGGCCGAGGGCCGTTGTGCGGGTGTCGACAACACGGATCCCGTCGCCGCCCAGGTCATGAGCGCAGGCCGAAGCGTTGCTGAAGGTGCCGCTGAGACGTGATGATATCGTAAGGCAGAGAACCTCAAATCCCGCCTTGCGAAGCGCTTTAAACGTGCGCAGATAGCGTCCAATTGCCGGCTGGGAAGTATGCGGATCGGCCTCCGCTTCGATAAGCGGGACAAAATCACCGTTTGCGCCGATAAAGCTTTCTGTGTACGTTTTGCCGCAAAGCGTGTACGTCATGGGAACGTAAATAACGCCGAGCTCATGCGCGCCCTCTTTGGTCATACAGGCGCTGGAATCTGTTGCAATGACGATCATACGTCCAGCCTCCCGACTTTGCGGAATTTTTCATACCGCGTATGCAAGAGCTCGTCAAGCGGCATGGCGCACTTTTTATGAAGCGTATCAAAAAGCGCGTAGCGCAGCGTGCTGTATACAGAGGAGAAGTCTGTGTTGTCGGCAGGCTCCGGAATGATACGTTCGATGATTTCAAGCGACAACAGGTCCTCTGCGGTAATTTTTAAAGAATTTGCCGCCTCTTTTGCATGCTCCGCGTCCTTCCAGATAATACTTGAGGCGCCCTCCGGGGAAATGACGGAATAGACGGCGTTTTCCAGCATCCAGACTTCATCCGCAACGGCAAGCGCCAGCGCGCCGCCGGAACCGCCTTCACCGATCAGGATAGAAATGATGGGCGTTTTGAGGGACATCATTTCGACCAGGTTGTGCGCAATTGCGCTGGCCTGTCCGCGCTCCTCGGCGCCGATGCCGCTATACGCACCCGAAGTATCAACAAAGCAGATCACCGGACGGGAAAACTTTTCTGCCTGGCGCATCAGACGGAGCGCCTTGCGGTACCCCTCCGGATGGGCGGAACCGAAATTACGCGCAATGCGCTCGCGGGTATTGCTACCCTTTTCAAGGCCTATTACGGTTACAGGCATACCGCCCAAACGGCCGACCCCTCCAATGACGGCGTGATCGTCGCCGTAAAGACGGTCTCCGTGAAGTTCGCAGAAATCCTCGATAATGTTTGCAATGAATGCCGAGGTTGTTGGCCTGCCCTTTGCGCGGGCAAGGCATAAGCGTTCATATGCTGTCATTCCGGCCCTCCTTATGCAGTGCGAGCAGCATGGAAATCAAGCTGCGCTGCTCGCTGCGCGGCGCGATTTTGTCGACGAACCCCTTCTCCAGCAGAAATTCCGCCCGC
>URVL01000134.1 GCA_900551265.1 uncultured Eubacteriales bacterium
TATGTGCAGATTTATTCTACCGCTGAGTCTTATCGTGCCGCGGGTAAGCCTATGGCCTGGATTATGACGATTACGCGGAATCTATGTCTGCATAAGTTTCGGGAACGCCGCAAATCTGCCGATGTCCCAGAAGATGACTGGGATCGCTATTTGGAACCTCAGGAGGATTTCTCTCAGGACGACCGGTTGGTTTTGCAAGCGTGTCTGGAACAGCTTTCCGACGAAGAGCGTCAGATTGTTACGCTGCATGCGGTAAGCGGTTTTAAGCACAGAGAAATTTCCCATATCCTACAAATTCCTCTATCTACCGTTCTTTCAAAATATCACAGAGCTCTTAAAAAGCTTAAAAAAATCTTGTAAAGGAGAGGCGTATGAAAAACAGGGAAATCAATAAGAAAATTCATCTGGCGTTTTCCCACATAACGCCGCCGGATGTCCTGGATTCCGTTCTCTCCGACTGCCGGGCGCAGAATGATCGAGAAGAGAAAGGTAAGGTATTCATCATGGCCGAAAAGAAACATTCTTCCCAATGGATTAAATGGGCCGTCGGAGCTGCAGCAGCGTTTGTCCTGTTAGTTGGCGGCGGAGTTGGTATTCGTTCCTATCAGATTAATCATACCATCGATTCAACCGTATCCTTGGATGTGAATCCCAGTGTTGAAATCAGTGTCAATCAAAAAGAAGAAGTCCTATCTGTAACCGCAAAAAATGACGACGCACGTACTGTAATTGGGGATATGGACTTCCGTGGCAGCAGTTTGGACGTTACTGTTAACGCCCTGATTGGCTCCATGCTGAGAAATGGTTATTTAAGTGAGCTGGCAAATTCTATTTTGGTTAGCGTTGACTGCGACGATCCTGTCCGGAGCGCGGAACTGCAACAGAAATTAACGGATGAGATTAATCAGCTTCTCCAAAATAATCTGTCCGGCGGATCAGTATTGAGTCAGACAATTTCAGCAAATACAGAGCTTCAGCAGCTTGCAGACGATTACGGCATCACCTTGGGTAAGGCACAACTGATTCAAGAGATTGTTAATCAAGATCCCCGCTATGCTTTTAAAGATTTGGCTGCACTTTCCATCAATGATCTGAATCTTTTACACAATGCGGATGTTTCTACGCCTGATACCATTGAAACGGTTGGCAGCGCCAGCGACAAAGCCTATATTGGGGAGGAAAGCGCAAAAGCTGCGGCGCTTGCCCATGCAGGTCTTTCCGAAAGCGACATCAGCCGGTTTGAAATCGAGTTTGATTTTGAAGACGGCATAATGGTTTACGAAATTTCCTTTTACGCAGGCACCTATGAGTATGGTTATGATATCAATGCTACAACCGGGGCAGTTGTGAGCTACGAAAGGGACCGGGATGACGACACGCCGCAGCAGAACGGCAGCACTGCTACCGGTGAACAGTCCAGTAACTACATCACAGAAGCTGAGGCAAAGGCGGTCGCCCTCGCTCACGCAGGCCTTTCCGAGAGCGATGTTACCTTCGTCCGCGCTCAGCTGGACTACGACGACGGCCGTGCGGAATATGAGATCGAGTTCTGGTCCGGTAACACCGAATACGACTACGATATTGACGCCGTCAGCGGTGAAATTCGCAGCTATGACCACGACGCCGAGTATTATTCCCCCGCTCAGAACAGTTCCTCCGGAAACGCAAGTTCGGGTTCTTACATCAGTGCGGATGATGCAAAATCCATTGCGTTTACACATGCCGGTGTAAACGCTTCCAACGCCTACAATATAGAGTGTGAACTGGATCGCGATGACGGACGTGTAAAATATGAAATTGAATTCAAATCCGATGGATATGAGTACAGCTATGAAATCGATGCTGAAACAGGTTCTGTCATTCAGTCTGAGAGAGAATTTGACGATTAAACTTTAAAATTAATAGTAAAAAGCGTTTGCCCTTTATGCAACTGCGTAAAGGGCAAACGCTTTTTAAATATCCTATACTGCCTTTTCCGAAATAAGCAAAAACCATTATAAGAATACAGAACGTCTCCTAACACCCGCTAATATAACCACGGCGAATATGGTTTTATGCTGGAAATAACAAAAGGTATCTGCTATACTAGAAATATGATTGGAGAAACGACACGCATTACGGAAGCCAAAGAAGCCCTGCGAACCGCAGTCAACTTGCATCCAGGAAGTTTTCCTCTAAGATTAAGGGCCTCTGGGCGTTTCAACGATACCATATGGGCGGGTATTGCAGATTCTCCGGAGCTATCTGTTCTTGCGCAGGACATCCAAGACGAACTGCGCAAACAAGGATTTTTTGTGGAACGTCGTGCCTTTCGTCCACATATCACGCTCGCACGCCGTGTGAACTGCAAACAGATTCAGCTTCCTATTCCGGCCAGAGAAATAAACGTTACCTTTGTTTCTCTTGTGAAATCCGAGTATATCGACCATCATTTGCGATACACAGAGATATATCGCGTCAATTTATAAATTTATTCAATTATTCTCCGCACAAATGGAGGACAGCCTATGGAATGTGTTATATCATCCGATATCCAAGCATTAAAACCCTATATAGGAGAAGATGCGCTTCGGCGTCTGCCTTCAAACCGGCATATCAGTTACCAAGTGGAAGGCCGCGGATACTTTCTGTCATTTTACGTTTTAAGCGTCAAAGAGCTTGGAGATAAAGAACAACGTGTCAGTATCTATTTTGATCGCGAAAATTTGATTTGCATCACAGAAAACGCGCAGTTACGTAGCCTGATGACCTCCTGTGCCAAGACAGATAATTATTTTCACACGCTTTTTGAATTTTTCATGCAGTTGACCGCTGAAGATATCGATATCCTGGAACATTTTGAAGACCGTATCACGATGTTGGAGGATGAATTGCTTACGGGCTCTGGAAGCAGCCGGAAGAGCTCCCGAAAAATCATTGCGATCCGCCGCGAACTATTAAGGCTGAAACGCTATTATGAACAGCTTGGACTTGTAATCAGTGTCCCGGCGGACAATGAAAAAGGTTTTTTCCATGGAGGGGAACAAAGGCAGTTTACCGCCGTTTCTCACCGGATCGACCGTCTGCTGGAATCTGTTTTACATTTACGCGAATATATCACTCAGGTTCGTGAAGCTTATCAGGCACAAATTGACATTGAACAGAACAATATTATGCGCATATTTACTGTCATCACAGCAATTTTTCTACCACTGTCATTGATTGTGGGCTGGTACGGCATGAACTTGCAAATGCCTGAATACGCATGGCCGTTTGGCTATCCCTTTGTCATTCTGCTAAGCGTAGTGGTCCTTGCCTTGACAGTTTTGTTGTTCAAACTAAAAAAATGGTTTTAGTCATCCGCCAAATCTGTTGCCAATATGTGCTCCCACTCCTGCATACGGAATCCAACCAATACAAATTGATCTGAAATCAGTATCGGCCGTTTTACCAGCATGCCGTCTGTCGCCAGAAGTGTAAGTTGCTCTTCATCGCTCATTTCCGGCAATTTTTCTTTTAATCCGAGCGCTTTATATTGCAATCCGCTCGTGTTGAAAAACCGTTTAAGTGGTAAGCCGCTTCGCTCCCACCAGAGGCGAAGCTCGTCGATGTCAGGATTGTTCAACTTAATATCGCGTACCTCATACCGCAGGCCTTTTTCATCTAGAAAAGCCTGCGCTTTTTTACATGTACTGCATTTTGGATAACATAGAAATAACAGCATACTTTTATATTCCTCTCCTATAATTCGCCCGTCTTGACAGGATTCCGACCAAAGGCGTGATTAAGCCCTTTCAGCATCACGTCTGGCATTTTGAAGGTCTTTATGGATAGACTGCATTTCAATATCCAGTGCTGCAATGGAATCTGCGCAGACCTTCAGGCGACGCCTGAGATCCTGTGAAACATCATCTTGCGCCTTATATTTCAGCTGATGTTCCAAGCTCGCCCAAAAATCCATTGCAATTGTCCGTATCTGTACTTCTACATTCACGTGTTCTGTTTTCTCAGCCAGGTAAATCGGAACGGATACAATAAGGTGCAGACTGCGATATCCATTTTCCTTGGGATAATCGATATAATTGCGAACGCGCACCAGCGAAATATCATCCTGTTTTAAAAGAAGCTCCGCAACACGGTATACATCGTCAATATAATTACAAATCACCCGGACACCAGCGACATCTGTAAGATTCTCCCATATGGAATCCGTACTTACCGGCAGGCCTTTCTTTCGAAGTTTTCCAAGAATGCTCTGTGGAGACTTGAGCCGATACTCAATATGGTGAATCGGATTATGGTCATAACGTACCTGAAACGCTTCGTCTAGAATCTCCAGCTTTGTACGCATTTCTTTGATCGCAGCCCTATAAAGCTGTTGTTGCAGTACAAAACCAGCCAAATTTTCAATAAACTCCTCCATGGTAGCCGTTTGGCTGCTCTCGTCGGCATAAGTTGTCTTAAATACGCTTTCTTTCATAATTTGCTCCTTCAGTTATTGCAAATCAACATTATCAGGCAGTCTCCCGCCGCGTCTTTCAAATATATTTTACATCCAAAGCAGTAAACAAATCAACAAGGCAAACAAAAGATTCCATTAAAATTTTGTGTATGCTGCTATCAGAAAAGTTTTTTGACACTTTACAAATTTTGTCCGTTTCGAACTGAACACACAGATAGTATGATAAAAAGGTAAAAACAATCACTGCTCCTGCGGGCTGTGGATATGTGAATCGACACAAAAGAGGTGCTCCCTATTGAAACAAATTGATTTAGATCGTACAATCATTGAAGCCACTGTTGAAAGGGCGCTTTCGGAAATCCGAGCCGATCCGGAACGAACGCTTCGCCGGCTGGTCGACATGGGACAGGGTTTTGCAAACGGTCCCTTTCAAAGGCATTTTTTTGAAGCTGCACAGCATATGCTGGAAAACGAGAGCAGTGCCTATTATCAACTTTTAAAGCGTATTGTAACAGAAGTCAACCATGAAAAACTAAAAACATTTGGTATGAATCTCGGTTACAACGGATGTACAAAGGGTGCAAAGCTCATACGAAGCCACGAGGCAAAACTGGGCTTTAATATTCCCTGGGCGCTATCCTTTGCTCTTGCCAAAGAAGACTGCAGCCTCACGATAGAGGAACTTACGCATGCCATTCATCAGGGAAAAGAGTTGGGGATTTATGTATATTTTCTTTTTTATCAGGATGACCGGCTGATGGACACACAGGGGTTGCTTGCCGAGCATAATGACTGCGCATTTATTCTTTTTTCCCAACCGGAGTTTCTAACCGCCGCAGCAATCCACTCGCTGGAAAAGCAGAACAATATCATGGTATCTATTACGGCCGACTTACCGGAAACGGAACCAATTACTCGCACACTGAGGGCACAGCATTTTCTCTTTTCCGTGCACTCATTTTATACGGCACTCGATGTTAAAACCTGTCTTAATGCAGTTCATATGGAGAAAATATCTTCCTATGGTCCGCTTTTCTATTTCCTAATTCCAGCAGAAAGTTGTCCAAAGCAAGACATGCTGGAAATGGGACCGCAAGTTTCCACCGTTCGGGATGCGCAGCGATATCCATTGTTGCCGGTCGATATGCTGCATGATATGCTTCACATTGATCGCATCATTTCAGAAGACGCCTGCGCCGTATCTTTTGACAGCACGGGCCATGCACGTGACTGTTACGGGCAAAGGCGGCATGAAAAAATCTCGCTTCGAAATATGTCTCTGTCAGACATTTTAAGGATAAGCAATCCAAAGGCGATTTAATCCCTTATATATCCAAAAAAGTTGCGTCCCGCCTGTCAGTCCAGGCAGGACGCGGTTTCATCTGGCCAAACCAAATCCCATTCGCGCTGTCATGCCGCGCTACAAGATTTCCGTTTGTTCACGTTTCATTTCCTGTACAACACGAACGGCGACACCACTTACCGCCGCCTTTGTTAACCGAACAAACTCTTTTGGCGGACGGCACGGCGTTTCACACAGCCAGCGCTCAATGGAAACAACAACCGCATCCGTGAAAAAATAGATGAAGAAAGTCTCGTCGTCTTCCTACTCAATCATCACAAAGAACTATACACTAATAACGGCCTTAAAAAAATCCTTGAAAAAATCACAGATACTCTCTTCGTTGGATGGTATCTTGTAGAATTCGAAAACGGAGAACGTTTAAAACTCAGAACTTTCGAACCACGTAAAGTATTTTTTTCTGCAGGCGATATCGGAATCCTTCGCTACCAGGGAATCACCATTCTCTCTTTCCAGAAAGAAAACCGTCCACCAATGCGTTGAAAGGACATTTCCTATGATACATGTTCGATCTTTCCGCACTGCCGGAAAATGCCACGGATTTGACATCAGCCGGTGTCAGGATCAGA
>URVL01000135.1 GCA_900551265.1 uncultured Eubacteriales bacterium
AAAATGTTCCAAGCCGCCTTGAAAAGATTGCAGCCTTATGGTAAAATAAAATGTCAAAAGATTCGTGCGGTTATTTGGCCGCTTGAAGGAGGAACCAATATGTCCAAGGTTTTAGTTGAAACGTCTGCAAGGCATCTGCACGTTACGCGCGAGGTGCTCGATATTCTTTTTGGCGAAGGCTACGAGCTCACCGTGAAAAAGGAACTTTCTCAGCCCGGACAGTACCTTTCCAACGAAAAGGTACGCGTTGTAGGCAAAAAGAGCGAATTCCCCGGCGTCTCCATCCTCGGTCCAATCCGTAAAGCAACGCAGGTAGAGATTACTCTTACCGACGCACGCGCGATCGGCGTTACGGCTCCCGTGCGGGAAAGCGGCGATATCGCCGGTTCCGGTTCCTGCGAGCTCATTGGTCCGAAAGGCAGCGTGACCATTGAGGAAGGCGTTATCTGCGCCCAACGTCATATTCATCTTCGCCCCTGTGATGCAGAAGAATTCGGTGTAAAAAACGGCGATATTGTCAGTGTGAAAATTGACTCTGCCCGTCCCGTTGTCTATGGCGACGTTGTGATTCGTGTAAGTGAAAACTTTATGCCCGCCATGCATATTGACGTCGACGAGTGTAACGCCGCCGGCATTACAGGCGAAATCTACGGTGAGATTATAAAATAACAATTTGCGGAGCAGTCAAAACCGCCGCGTAGGACGGCGGTTTTTTCATACCGTGCCGCCTTTTGAAAAAATGGCGGGTTGATTGGATGTGTCATTTATGAAAAAAAGTGTTTATTTGAATTCCACGCTTTTGACAGACTTTTATGAGCTAACCATGGCAAATGGTTACTTTGTTCGCGGATTTGGTGAGCGTGAAGTTTGCTTCGACATGTTTTTCCGTTCCGTCCCGGACGGCGGCGGATACGCTATCATGGCCGGCGTCGAACAACTGATTGACTACCTGGAAAACTTGAAATTTGATCTTGAAGATATTGCATACCTTCGTTCCAAGAACTGCTTTAGTGAAGAGTTTTTGCAGTATCTGCTCAATTTCCAATTCGTCTGCGACGTATGGGCCATTCCGGAGGGCACGCCTATTTTCCCCGGTGAACCAATTGTAACGGTACGGGGTCCGGTTATTCAGGCGCAATTTATTGAAACCATGCTTCTTCTGCTGATTAACCATCAAAGCCTGATCGCAACAAAGGCCAACCGTGTCTGCCGCGCCGCGCAGGGACGCACTGTCATGGAATTTGGCTCACGCCGCGCGCAGGGCGGCGACGGTGCGGTGCTTGGCGCGCGTGCTGCGTTTATTGGCGGCTGCGCGGCCACAGCCTGTGCCATGGCAGACCGTGACTATGGAATTCCCGCAACGGGCACCATGGCGCACAGCTGGGTGATGATGTTTGACTCCGAATACGATGCCTTTCGTGCTTATGCCGAAGAATATCCGGATAGCTGCACATTACTGATTGACACTTACAGTGTTCTGAAATCCGGACTTCCAAATGCTATCCGCGTATTTCGCGAGGTTTTGGAGCCCCTGGGTTACCGCCCAAAAGGAGTCCGTATTGACTCTGGCGACCTGGCTTATCTTTCTCGCGAGGTGCGCCGTATACTCGATCAGGAGGGATACCCGGATTGTAAAATTGTCGTATCTAATGCACTCGACGAATTTATCATCAAGGATTTGCTGTCACAGAATGCTCCGATTGATTCCTTCGGCGTCGGTGAACGCCTGATCACCTCTCGCTCCGAGCCGGTCTTCGGCGGCGTCTACAAACTCTCCGGTGTGGTGAGAGACGGCGTACTGGTTCCCAAACTCAAACTTTCGGAAAACGTTGGAAAAATGACGACGCCGGGCTTTAAAAGCGTATGGCGGCTTTTTGACAATGCCACGAACCATGCAATTGCAGATGTCGTCACACTGCATGAGGAAGAAATTTCAAATGACGAGCCTTATCTACTCTTTGACCCGGAACATGTC
This sequence comes from uncultured Eubacteriales bacterium, assembly GCA_900551265.1. GTDB lineage: Bacteria > Bacillota > Clostridia > Oscillospirales > QAMX01 > Allobutyricicoccus > Allobutyricicoccus pentlandensis. The sequence goes on from URVL01000135.1 coordinate 1,976, forward strand.
TGGAAAAGTCAGTGGGTCGATGACTTCCATGCGGTCCGCCTCCCTGTGCAAATTTTCCGTAAGGGTAAGTGCTGCTATCAGACACCGGATATTCGGGAAATCCAGCGCTACTGTCATGAGCAGGTTGCGACATTGTGGGATGAGGTACTTCGTTTTGAAAACCCACATAGATATTATGTCGATCTTTCCAAGCCGCTTTGGGATATTAAAAACGAACTCATTACGCAGGCGCGTATTGCCGCTTACCCAAGAAAGAAGTAAATGCTATGATATATTCTCACATTTCCGAATTAATTGGCAACACGCCTCTGGTACGCCTCTCAGGCTTTGAACGTGCTTATGGCTTGCAAGCCATAGTCGCTGCAAAGCTGGAGGCTTTCAATCCATTGGGTTCCGCCAAAGACCGCATTGCACGCGAGATGTTGGAACAGGCCATTGCAAATGGCGATTTACGTCCAGGCATGTGTATTGTGGAGCCCACATCCGGCAATACCGGCGTCGGCCTTGCGTATGTCGCAAAAAAATACGGATATCCGGTTATATTGACCATGCCGGATAGTATGAGCATCGAGCGCCGCCGCCTACTCAGCGCACTTGGCGCCGAGCTTGTTCTTACGCCGTCGTCCGAGGGCATGGCCGGTTCCATCCGCGAGGCAAAACGGATTGCCGCGGCGCGCGGTGGATTCATTCCCGATCAGTTTTCCAATCCGGCCGGGCCAGCCGCGCACTACAAGACGACAGGGCCTGAGCTCTGGCATGCCTGCGATGGCAATATCGACGCGTTTGTCTGCGCGGTCGGTACCGGCGGAACCATTACGGGAACAGGGCATTATCTAAAAGAGCAGAATCCTGCCATTCAAATTTTTGCCGTCGAGCCGGCGGATTCTCCCGTTCTTTCAGGTGGAAGGTCCGGTCCGCATCAATTACAGGGAATTGGTGCCGGATTTGTGCCGGACGCACTGGATACTTCGGTGTATGAGCGCGTCATTACCGTACAAACGCAGGAGGCATACCATGCTGCGCGCATTGCCGCACGTGAGGATGGTGTTCTTGCCGGCATTTCCTCCGGTGCAGCGTTGCATGCCGTATCGGTCATCGCGCCGCAGTTTGCCGGGAAAACGGTCGCCGTACTGCTTCCCGATACGGGTGAACGCTACTTTTCAACAGCGCTTTATGAGGAGTCGGTATGAAACTGAGTGAACTATTTGATCAAAAACTTCCCGGCGTAGCTGCGCGCCTTCTTGAGGCACATTTGAAATTTTCCGAGGGAGAGAGTGTGATCGGCAATGCGGGGCGCACACGTGTCATTGAATTGATAGAAGGGATTCGCGGCGCGCTCTTTCCCGGCGTCTATGAAACAGTACCGCTGGAATCCGGCTCCGTGGACGTGTTTATCTCTGCGCGTTTGCGTGACGTGGGCATTACACTGCGTGCGCTGTTAGACGCATCGCTCGGTATGGATGCAGATCCCGATCAAATTGTCACGCAGTTTCTGGAATCCCTTCCTGAGGTGCGCGAGCTGTTAGCGCTTGATATACAGGCCGCTTATGACGGCGACCCCGCTGCGCGTTACCACGAAGAAATACTGCTTTCCTATCCGGGATTTGAGGCCGTTATGATTTACCGCTTTGCACATGTGCTCTATTCGCTCTGCGTTCCGGTTATTCCGCGAATCATGACAGAGTATGCGCACCAACGCACGGGGATCGACATTCACCCCGGTGCAACCATTGGCCGGCGCTTCTTCATCGATCATGGTACGGGGGTTGTCATCGGAGAAACCTGTGTGATCGGCAATAATGTGAAAATGTACCAGGGCGTCACATTGGGCGCGCGTAGTTTTGACCTCGATGAACAGGGAAACCCGGTCAAGGGAATTAAACGGCATCCGGACATTGAAGACGACGTCATTATCTATTCAGGCGCAACAATACTGGGCGGAGATACGCGGATTGGGCGCGGCTCCGTAATCGGTGGTAATGTGTGGCTGACACACTCTGTTCCGCCTTACTCAAAGGTCTATAATGCGCAGCCAGCGCCAATTATTAAGTAGCATCCCTTTCCTATCATTACTTGACGCAAACATAAAAATCACAAGCGTAGACGCCATGCCAGAATGCTGGCTGATAGAAAATAAACAGGCAGGAGTTTTTTGCTCCTGCCTGTTTATTTTTAGTATCGTTCCCGTATTTTACGAGCTACGCGTTTACCCTGCGTATTCAAACGCCGTATCATTTTTACTATAAAAATCCCTAAAAACACCAGCGGTACAATTGCCGCAAGCACCGCAAGTACGACCAGCAAAGCCATCATATCTTCCGTATAACGAGCAGCATTTTCCCAATATGGATAGAGGATTCCTGAGGCGCTCATGGAACGTTTCCCAAAGTCCAGAAGTATATTCGCAATGTTTGAAATCCGGTATCGCGCGCTGTTTTCTACAACCTCCCCACCCGAGGGAAGTTTTTCCGATACGGTGCTCTTCGCAAAACCCGTAATCGGGTCAACCAGGACAATTTCATAGCAGTCAATTACCTGGTCAGCGGGCTCATTCCGCACATCGCTGTGGAGATAAATACACTGTCCGCCGGAACCGGCTGCAAGGCTGGCCGCGTCATCCTCCATATCAACAACCCCGGATACCAAGTACGGCACGCCGTCAATGGTAACCGTCATGCCGGTGACGTCAATCGCGCCAAAAAGCGACCACGCCAAAGCTCGCGTCAACACAACACAGTCCCGCGCCAGGTCATTTTCTGAAATATAACTGCCGGAAACCAGCTTGAGCGGATGGAACGTAAAATACTGTCCGCCAATCTCATAGGCCGTCGCCTCAATGGAACCGCGGTTCCCCGTCACCGTCAGCTCGGACTTTGAGCTAAATGCATCCACCCACATCGTGACGCCGCTTTCCGTATCAATTGCGGCATCCGTCAAAGCCGTTTCAAGTGATGAGCGGAACTGCGCAATGTCATTCAGGCTCAATTCCTTTCCGACCGGCCGAAAGCAGGATATTTGTGCAAAACGCACATCCGTATCGCCCTGCCACCGTTTCGCCGCCTCCTGGGATTCCAGAAGATTGGCGTAATGGCTGTATCCCGCCACTGACGCAATCAACGCGGCGCAGAGCAGCGCATTCAAAATCAGTATGATGATTGTGCCGCGTTTCCAGCGCATAGCATTCGCCTTTCATCCCCATCAATTTTCTACAAGACGTACCAGCTGACCGGAAGTCAGCGGCGCCGACGACGTTGTAATCACATAGTCATAGCTTACCAGTCCGCCGGAGACTGCCGTGTTGGTATCGTCGGAAGCAAGCACCTGTACATCTACGCGCGTTGCCACATAGCGGTTGCCAAGAGGGCTGCTCCGCGTCTGCACCGTCAAAACAAAGTACCCGTTTGCATCAGACCGAACCGCGCTGTTCGGCACAACCAACTCGTAATTCGCACTTCTCTGCGCAATGGAGAGGTTTAGCTGATCGCCAGCTGTAACTTCGCCCTCCACAACAAAGTTCAAAAGCTTACTCTGCCCAGGATTTGCAGGATCGTTGGTAATCGTGGCAAGCGTCGCAGTGATAGAAGAGCCCCAATAGTTGCTGGTCACCTCTGCACTGTCACCGATTTTTACCTTTTGTGCCTGTTCATTGGTGACAGAAATACTTGCCATATAGCCGCGGTCCGTTTCCTCGATCGTCATTAAAGACGTATCATACTCCGTCGTTGAGCCGGCAGAAATATTAATAGCCGTAACCGTTCCGGCGACAGGCGCCGTAATGGTATCTCCGGTCTCGCCTTCTGAGGAGCTGTTGATTCTTTCCTGCAACTCGTCAATCTCTTTTTTTGCTTTTTCAACGTCCAGATCGTATTTAGTCTTTTCCACAGTTGTGGAGTGCTGCGACTCCTGAATGGACAACAGCTTGTCTTCCAATGCATCCTCTGCAGCGTTCACGGCGTCGTCCAATTCCTGATAGCTCTCCTTCTTGGTGTTCAGGGTCTCCAGCAGGCTGTTGGCATCCTCGAGCGCCTTATCGGCATTTTCTTTTTCCTTCTCCGCAGCTTTCTTCTGATCGTTCAGATTGTCAAGTTGCGCATTCAAGTTGGCAAGCTGCGCGGATTCCATCGAAGAAGTGCCAAGCTCTGCAAGTTTATTATAGTACGCCTTCTGCGCGTCCTGAAGATCATATGTTGCAACAGAGACAGCGGTCTCGGCTTCAGAGATACGCGTATAAGCTTCTCCCAGGGCGTAGGGATCCCCGTTTGCATCCAAGGTCCAGACACCGTTTACCTTCAACGCATTTACAACCGGATGAATTTCTGCATAAGCGGCCATTCTAACTTGCTTATCGGCCCCGGGAAAATCAACCTG
>URVL01000136.1 GCA_900551265.1 uncultured Eubacteriales bacterium
CCGATGTTAATCCAGTTTTTTGCACCATAAAGCGTTTCTCCAAAAACAAGCGTGACTGCCAAAAGGCCCGCTGTTGCAATTGCGGCCGGCCAGCGCAGTTTTTTCACCCGTTCCAGGTCTCGCATATACCAGCCGAGTGAAATAAAGATCAAAAGTCCGATGAGCATTGCGCAAAACTGCTTTAAGAGGCCGGAGAGATTGGCCGAGGCCGTGACAATCAAGCCAAGTGTGGAAAGGAAAAATGCTAACGTATCAATTTCAAAACCGCGCCGGCGCAGCGCTCGAAATACAAAATACCATACCCACATAACGATAATCAGCGCAAGAAAAACGCCGGGTAATGCCCATGTAAAGCTGTCATGCTTTGCAATCAGGAGCTGGATGCAAGCAAAAAGTTGAAACTCCGTTAACCAAAAAAGGATCAGTGCCGGATTGACCCAAAAACCGGGGCGTACTCTGTGACGGCGCACTTCCTCCTGTTCCTTTGCAGCAGCAGGCAGCAGCACAAGCTGCACGCCGCCAACTGAAATCAGATCGCCGGATTTAACGGGAACGGTACCTTCAACGGTTTTTCGGTTCACTGTAGTTCCTGTTTTAGAACGCAGATCAGTGACTGTCCACATGCCGTCGCTGTCACGCATGAGGGCTGCATGGTTCCGCGATACACTTGGGAAGTTCAAAACGATATCGCTGCGTTTGGAACGGCCAATCACGGTTTCCCAGTGCTCAATTGCCTGACGCGTACCATCCGGCATGGAAACATACCCCCATAGCTCGCGGTCATGTTTCCCGCGCAGCAAGGAAATACCACAGCCAATCACGACAAAGAGAGCCAATAAGACTAGAGCATAGCGAATAAAGCAGGTAATATATGCAAAAATCTGAGGATAATTTGTCATAGCGGTAGATATGTTTTCTGAAATTTGTTCAGCTGAGAGTAAAAGCAGGGAAGGCATATTTTCTCCTCCTTTCGTCCATTTTTAAGATGTTACCATTATACCATAACTGAAGCGCTTATTCTTAAAATATATTTCTTCCGGGTGAGACTGTTTTAGACATCCTATTGTCTCTTTTTTTCCATGACATAATTCGTTAAACAGACACCATTTCGTTCCACTTGCTGCACATTGACAACGCGATATCCTCGATTTTCAAAAAAAGGTCTGGCAGTAATGGAGGCGTGCGTTACAAAACATCCGCTGGAAATACGCGCCTCCAATTCATTGCACAATTTTGTTGCAATGCCCTGTCTTTGATAATCTTTATGGACATAGAGCCGATCTAGATATCCGCTATGATCCATATCCCCAAAGCCCACCAAAATCCCGTCTATTTCTGCTATGAGTGTGATATGGTCCAGAAAAGACTGATTCCACGCCTCCAGATCAACGGATCCGGTTGCCCAGGCGTCTAACTCCGCCGCGGTATAGTCTTTTGAATTTACAGTATGTACGGTATTATAAAATAACGTTGCCATTGCAGGACAATCCGAAGGCTTGTAGGGACGAAGCTGCATAAATTTTCTCCTTACGTGGAACAAAGGCTTTCGTATCGGTGTCGTTCAGTCTTTAGTCTACCATATTTAAGACCACACTGCAACTTTTCCAATAAGTCGGTCCGACATCATTCTGGAAAGATTGACAACGCCCTGTCAAAACTGTTACAATAAGTTACTGGCAAACACGACGTATTTTTACTTTTCTTCCGGTCAAAGATTTGTGACCGTTTTTCGACATGAACGAAAACAATCGGGAGGTACGAACATGGCAGGTACAATATCAAGAGGTATTAAGGCGCCTATCATCCGTCAGGGCGACAATATTGTCAAAATTGTTGCGGATTCTGTGTTAAATGCTATGAAAGAGGAAGGATTTACGCTTCATGAACGAGATGTCGTTGCTGTTACAGAGGCCGTTGTTGCACGTGCAGACGGCAATTATGCCTCAACTGACGATATTGCAGAAGATATTCGGATAAAATTTGGCGGCGGAACTATCGGCCTGATCTTTCCCATTCAGAGCCGGAACCGCTTTGCCATCTGTTTACGCGGAATTGCCAGAGGGGCAAAAAAAATTGTTTTGATGATGAGCTATCCGGCGGACGAGGTGGGCAACCATCTTTTTGACGAAGACATGCTCGACGCATCCGGTATCAATCCTTATACGGATGTTTTAACGCTTGCAGAGTATCGCAAAGCATTCGGTTATGAAAAACATCCCTTTACCGGTATGGACTATGTAGACTACTATACAAAGTTAATCGAGGAGGAAGGAGCCGAGGCAGAAATTATTTTTGCGAATCACGCCGAGGCAATCCTGCGTTATACCAAGAATGTGCTCTGCTGCGATATTCATACCAGAGAGCGTTCCCGCTGCCGTGTCAAAGCTTCAGGAGCTGAAAAAGTCTATACGCTCTGTGATATTTTAAATGCTCCGGTCAATGGGAGCGGTTATAATGCGGAATACGGACTTTTGGGTTCCAATAAGGCGACAGAGAACACGGTCAAGCTTTTTCCGAAAAATGCACAAGCCGTGGCCGAAGGGATTCAAAAGGAAATTTTATCACGCACCGGCGTAAACATTGAGGCTATGGTATATGGAGACGGTGCCTTTAAAGACCCGGTAGGTAAAATTTGGGAGCTTGCGGATCCGGTCGTAGGTGCAGGCTATACGGACGGGCTCGTCGGACTGCCCAATGAAGTAAAACTCAAGTTTTTAGCGGATAACGATTTTGCAGATCTCTCGGGGGAGGCTCTGGAAGATGCAATCCGCCAGCGTATTCGAGAAAAAGAAGCTAATTTAAAGGGCAAAATGACTTCTGAAGGAACGACTCCCAGACGTCTGACAGATTTAATCGGCTCGCTGTGCGATCTGACCAGCGGTAGTGGGGATAAAGGTACACCGATTGTCCTTGTACAAAATTACTTTAATAATTACGCTACGAAATAAATATAAGAAAAACAGGCCGTTACAATACAGCCTGTTTTTCTTATATAATATGCTTGCCAAATGATCATTTCTCCAAGTTTTTATAAAAGGAATCCGCATCATGTGTCGTGATGCGGATTCCTTTATCCTTTTGCATAAAGATCTACCAACTTACGTGCTGTTTTGAGTGGATCGTCACCTTGAGCCAAGCGATAGGTTATGTATGGCTTATCACCTGCATTTAGGAGTAGTCTGCCGTTCATCTCACGATTTCCGCACAATTTCATGATTCGTTCCACGTCCGGTTTTGCAAAAGATAACACCAGATAATCTTTCTTTTGCGTCACCTCCGTAATATTCACCGCAGACGCCGCTGCGCGCAACAGCGCAATATCAATTAAATTTAACACAGCCTTTGGCGGTTCACCGCAGCGATCAATCAACTCGTCTATCATGTCGCGCGCATCGTCATCATCCTTGATAAAAGCAATACGCCGGTAAATATCCATACGTTCTCCGGAATCAGAGAGATAGGAATCCGGTATGCCGGCCGAAACGCGCAGCTCCGCCGTAGTTTCGCAACGGGGGAGCGGTGTTTCTCCGCGTTCTTCCAAAACAGCCTCTTCCAATAATTTTAAATACATATCATATCCAACGCTCATCATATGTCCGGACTGCTCGGCACCCAGAATATTTCCCGCGCCTCGAATTTCCAAGTCGCGAAGCGCAATTTTAAATCCCGCTCCAAATCCTGCAAATTCACGCATGGCGGAAAGACGTTTTGTACTGACCTCGGAAAGGATTCTTCCCCTTCGATAGGTGAGATATGCATACGCGTGCCGCGTAGAACGTCCAACCCGGCCGCGGATTTGATGCAGCTGTGCAAGGCCAAGCTGATCGGCGTCTTCCACAATCAACGTATTGACGTTTGGAATATCGATTCCGGATTCAATAATGGTCGTGCAGACCAGCACTTGCGTTTCGCCATCAGACATGCGTCTCATCACGCCGTTGAGTTCATTTTCGCCCATTTGACCATGTCCTATGTCAATTACAACATCCGGAAGCATCCTGCGCAGCTTACCGGCCGTCACATCAATGGTTTCAACACGGTTATGCATATAGTAAACCTGCCCGCCGCGTGCAATTTCACGACGGATCGCATCGCAAATCACCGAGGCATCGTATTCCAACACATATGTCTGTACCGGCCGACGGTCTCGCGGCGCCTCTTCCAGTGTACTCATATCGCGAACGCCGGAGAGCGCCATATTCAGTGTCCTGGGAATCGGCGTCGCAGTCATCGTAAGCGTGTCAACACCTTTGGCAAGCTCACGCAAGCGTTCTTTTTGCGCAACGCCAAAGCGTTGTTCCTCGTCGATAATAAGAAGCCCCAGATCTTTGAAACGCATATCCTTAGAGAGAAGCTTGTGCGTACCCACCACAAAGTCAATGCGGCCATCTGAAAGTCTGGATATAATTTCGCGCGTCTGATTTGTGTTTTGAAAGCGGGAAAGCATCGCAATTTTTATAGGATAATTTGAAAATCGCCGCATTACTGTCATATAGTGCTGCCGCGCCAACACCGTTGTCGGCACGAGCATCGCAGCCTGTTTTCCCGCTAGTACGCATTTCATGACAGCACGCAGTGCGACCTCTGTCTTCCCAAAACCGACGTCCCCACAGAGGAGACGGTCCATTGGATAAGATTTCTCCATATCACGTTTAATTTCTTCCGTACAACGGAGCTGATCTTCTGTCTCGTCATATTCAAAAGCATCCTCAAATTGACGTTGCCAGTCGTCATCTGGCGGGAACGCATACCCGGGCCGCCGTGTCCGTTCGGCATAGAGTGCGATCAACCGTTTTGCCATGCCCCGGGCCGCCGTTTTGGCGCGCGTTTTTGCTTTATGCCACTCCGTACCGGAAAGTTTATTGAGACGCACCGGCGCGTCGTCCCCGGCAGAACCAATATATTTGCTGACCATGTCAAGCTGTGTTGCGGGAATGAACAGGACATCTGTACCGGAGTATTGAATCTTAATGTAATCTCGCTCCACATGGTCTGTTTTGATCTTCTCAATTCCAACAAAGCGTCCGATCCCATGCAAATCATGAACCACAAGGTCGCCCGGGTGCAAATCGGCGTAACTTTGAATCCGGTTGCGGGCAGTTTTGGGCCTGGCCCGGCGCTCACTACGGCGTGCAGCAAGGATTTGCCCTTCTGTCAATACCGCCAGACGAATCGACGGATACTCCATTCCGGAGGAAAGTGCACCACAGGAAATAATAACGCCGCTTTTTGGTTCAGCTTCCATCGCGTCGTAATCCAACTCCGCGCGAATGCCTTCATGAGCGAGAAGCTCTGCCAGATTTTTTGCACGCTGCTCGCTGGATGCCAACACATATACCGTATAGTGTTCGCGTTCATAGTGACGTATGTCGGAAAGTGCTGTTTCTAAGCTGCCACCATATGACGGAAGCTGCTTTGCCGAAACCGTCAAAATTTCACGCGGCCGCGGTTCCAGACCTGAACCAATAAAGCTTTCCAGTAGTACACACGAATGCGCCCGCGTTTTTGCAAGATAGTCCTCCCATGTGGCGCAAAACACCATTTGCTGCGGGGCAAGAATTCCTTCTTCCAGCAGAGATTTCATATCTTCTGTCAACTCTGTTGTGTAGTTTTTGATACGCTCACGAATACGCATGGACTCTACACAGAGAAAAATACGGTCGCTATCCAAATAATCCAAGGCTGTCGCCATTGTATATATAAGCGGAAGATAACGGTCAGCCGTAGGAAAAGTGCCCTCGTTTTTCAAACGATCCAAATCTTCGGTTATTGTCTTTTCCAACGCGCGTCCATTTTTACGCCGGGCGTTGGTATGGATCAGCGCTTCCATTTTCGCACTCAGTCCGGCAATACCGTCCTCCGCCGCAGCAGGCACCGTCTCAACAGCGGGAATAATCCGCACACTTGCAGCATCGTCCGTACGGCGCTGCGTATCGGGATCGAAGTAGCCAATCGTGTCTACCTCGTCTCCAAAGAAATCAATACGCGCAGGTTGCATGGCAGCGGGGGAGAACACATCCAAAATACCGCCGCGGACGGCAAACTGTCCGCAGCCTTCCACACGGGACGTTCTGACATACCCTCCGGAAACCAGTCGCGCAATCAGGTCTTCCATGGAATACGTTTCGCCAATCCGGATATCAAAAGCGTTAGCATCTAAGTAATCCGGCGGCATGGTACGCTGAATCAGCGCATCAATGGAAGCTTTGCAGATACCGCAGCCTCGCCGCAACTCATCCAGTGCCCGTAATCTGGACGCTTCCCACTCGTGCGAGGCCGTTTCAACTGTATGGAATGTGAATTCGCGCGGTGTCAGCAGAACGCAATCTTCATCTGAGAACGA
>URVL01000137.1 GCA_900551265.1 uncultured Eubacteriales bacterium
ATACGATCTCCGGTACCGTCGCACAGTCAGCGACGCAGCTCATCTCCGGCATTTTGACCGTGATAGGAACGCTGACCATGATGCTGGTGCTCAGTCCCCTGCTTTCGCTAGCCGTGTTTGTCACCGTCCCGCTCATCTATCTTCTGACACGAACCGTAACGAAGCGTACTGGTAAGTTATTTCGTGAACAGCAGGCTTATCTCGGTATCATGAACAGTCATATCGAGGAGACGATCAGCGGCATTCAAACCGTACGTGCGTACGGGCGCGAACGCCAGGTCATTGAGCATTTCGATGAACTGAACGAAACGCTCTGCGATGTCGGTACCAAGGCCAATACCTGGTCCGGTTATATCATGCCGCTTCTAAACGTTATCAATAACTTCGGCTATGCGTTAATCAGCACGTTCGGCGGTATCCTCTGCCTAAACGGTGCGCTGACGGCCGGCGTCATCGCGTCATTCGTCAGCCTTGCAAAACAGTTTACGCGTCCATTGAATGAAATTGCAAATACTTACAACACATTTCTCTCTGCAATTGCAGGTGCCGAGCGTGTCTTTGAAATCATCAGCGAGCGGGAAGAGACCGCAGACCGCCCAGGGGCTATTGCACCGGATCATATTGAGGGACATGTAGTTTTTGAGAACGTGACCTTTGGCTATCGCAGCGACGTTCGCGTACTGGAAAATGTCAGTATTGACATCAAGCCACGCATGCGTGCGGCGTTTGTCGGCCCGACTGGTGCCGGTAAGACAACTATCATTAACCTTCTGACAAGGTTTTATGACGTAGACAGCGGTTCCATCAAACTTGACGGCGTCGATCTGCGTGATTACACGCGTGATTTTATTCGCTCTACTTTCGGCGTTGTGTTACAGGAGACCTATCTCTTTGGTGGAACAATCCGGGACAACATACGCTACGGCAAACTGGACGCAACAGACGAAGAGGTCGAGGAAGCGGCAAAAGCAGCGGGCGCGGACGGCTTCATCTCCCGCCTGGAGAACGGATATGATACCATCGTGCAAGATAACGGCGCCAATCTTTCCTCCGGGCAGCGGCAGATGATCGCCATATCTCGCGCCATCCTTGCCGACCCGCCTATTCTAATTCTGGATGAAGCAACCTCTAATATTGATACCCGTACGGAAATGCATATTCAGCACGTTATGGCGGAATTAATGCGTGGACGCACAACATTCGTAATTGCGCACCGTCTTGGCACCATCCGTGATGCCGATGTTATCATGGTGGTTGATGGCGGGCATATTGTTGAACGCGGAACGCATGAGGAACTCATGCAGCAGCGCGGATTTTATTATCACATGTACACGGCTCAAATGGGAATGGCCGGAGTAGAAGCACAGGCAGCCCTGGAGATGCAGAACGACGATCTGGACCGTTATGCAAGTATTTGACAGCATGCGCAGGCGGTAGAGACCGTAACCATAACTCCGACGCTTTTTGCATTGTGCGGCAACAGGTTACTAAAATACGAAGCGGCGTGCCGCCGCTTCGTATTTTTTCTGTCATCCCACGCTTCGCTCAAACAGTGGCAAGGCCGGCCCTCACAATTTTTCGTCAATTTCAACATTTCCTACCCATGTGATTTTGTATATTTCGTAAATTATCAAAAAAGGTGTTGACAAGGGCCGGCGCACATGCTATAGTATAGACACAAGGAGAGATACTCCTGAGTACGATGAAAGGGGGCTGATTCCAATGTACTATTTATTGTAAGTAGTACAGGGTAATTATGATGATGACAGTTAAAAATTTCGGCGGTCGCCCCGGGCAGGTACTTGGGGAGTAGACCTTAAAGTTATTGTAAAATGACCTTGTATCTTTTATACAGTTCAAAAAACCGATTGAAGAATCTGTGGCAGCGCATTATATAGGATGAAAATTCATCCAAGATAGTGTGGCATCGAAAAGTGTGTAATCAAACCGTATGAAGTAGTTCGCAGGATCTGTGATTTTGATTTGATAAGACGCTTGTCACATGGAATCTTCAGAAGATAATTTGTAGTGTCTCAGGTCCGGCAGATGTTATTATGTGATCGGAAAACCAGTATAGATAAATATCTGGAATAAACCGATGCAAAGTTCGCAGGATTTATTCTGAAATGCGGGAAATAGTTGAGAGTGATCTACCGGTTTTATGCGTGAGACTGTATAAGCAAGTAAGTCAAGGTGTTTACAATCAGTCGCCCTGAACTACAGAGGTAAACCCCGTTGGAAAGTGTGTTGTGCTTTCCAACGGGGTTTTTGTTTTCTCATCGAAGCTGACCTGCGGCGAACTCACGCAGGTCAGCTTCCGTTCATCTCAGCCAGGTCATAGTGTTACCCATACGGCGCCGTTTTTCGAACTTTCCACACATTTTTCAATGAATCTTACGCCAGCAATCCCCATCTCGATACCAGGATAATCATAATCCGACTCTTGTACATCTTCCCCGGCCCGTTTTGCTGCGATAGCCAGCATAAACTGATCATAGATGTTGGCGAGCGCCTCATGATAACCTTCCGGGTGGCCGCTGGGCAAGCGATTATACCCTTTTACACTGTCGTGAATATAACCATTGCCGCGCGAGAGAAGCCGCGGCGGCTCACCTTTTAGTGTAAGCGTTAAATAGTTGCTTTTCTCCTGTTCGAACTCAATCGCGCCAAGCGTTCCAAAAATGCGAACTTTCAGCGCATTGTCATATCCCGCCGCGATTTGTGAGCACCAGTAACACCCACTGGCGCCATTTGAGAATTTCACCAGAATCTCTGCATTGGTGTCAAGCGAACGGCCCTCACCCACCACGTCGAGATTCGCACATAATTTGGTGATTTTTAACCCTGTCAAGTAGGCAACCATATTCTCTATATGACTGCCGATATCACCCACACAATTTGAAATTCCGCTGCGTGCCGGATCGGTACGCCAGGACGCCTGTTTGCTCTCGCCTTCTACCAGGTCGATTAACCATTCCTGCGGATACTCTGCAATTACGACGCGTATCTCCCCTATCACACCGTCACGAATGAGCCTGCGAGCCTCTTTTGCCATCAGATGACCGGTGTAGACGTAACTGACTGCGAAGAGGCAGTGATTTTCTCTGGCGATGCGCTCCAATTCCAATGCCTCAGCCGTGCTGCATGCAAGCGGTTTTTCACACATTACATGAAATCCCTGTTTTAAAAACGCGCGGCAGGCGCCAAAGTGCCAGACATTCGGTACGGTTATGACGATAAAATCGGGCCGGTCCTCGCGCTTGCCTTCGCATTCCGCCATTTCCTCATATGTCCTGTAAATGCGGTCTTCTGCAATGCCAAGCGTACGGCCGGTTTCCAGGCTTTTTTCATAGTTCTGTGAAAAACATCCTGCCGTAATACGTGCGCTTCCACCCATATTGATCGCAGCCCTGTGTACTACCCCGATAAAAGAACCAGGGCCTCCGCCCACCATGCCATAGGTGAAATTACCAGCCTTCTTTGCCTCAACTGCTTCAACCATCGTCAAAACCGCCTTTCCTTTTCATATTACCGTGTGCACGTCTCCACACAGTAATTTTATTTTATCACAGCCCCGCAAACCTTTAAAGCAAATTTTTCTCTTTCGCCCACTCTTCAGCGTGTTTGATTATATAGGCTATTGCGTCCTCGTCATTGGATACGATCACATGGTCCGCTTCCCGCTTTGTGATATCCAAAGCATTGGAAACGGCACAGCCAATATCGGCGGCACGCAACATGGGAATATCATTTGTATGATCGCCCACGCAAATTACAATTTTGGCACGGGCACCTAACAACTTACGGAGCCGGCGCACTCCCGTGCCCTTGTCCCCTTTGTGCATTTCAACAGAACGGGACCAGGCGCTATCAAACACATAACTGCCACCGTAACGCGCGGTCAATTCCTGTTCCAGCTTCTCACGTGACGCAGCATCGTTTTCCAACAGGATTGCCTTATGCCAGGGGTCTGGAAACGAATCAAACAGCGTTTCAATTGACCCTCCGCTTTCCCTGTAAACCTGCGGATAGGTATGGTTATCCTCTGCAAATACACCTATGACACTTGGATAATCGCGGTAGATTTCACGCAAAATCGTATAGCCCTCCGCGTCAAACGGATCATCAGCCAGAACACTGCCCGTTTGATGATCCAAGATAAGCGAACCACTCGAGGCTATGATAGGGGCTGAAAGAATGCTGTGGTCAAACAGGGAAAGCTCATGTGGCGTACGGCCTGTCGCAACGGTGAACAGGCCGCCCATTGCCGTATAATATGCAATCGCGGAACGGTTGCATTCCGATAGATAACGCCCGCTATGGTAGAGCGTACCATCTATATCTGAACAGATCAGAAAACCGGTATAATTATCCATATCAAATCCAGCCTTATCTTTGAATATTTTGTTCTAACACTGATTATAAATCTTGCCTGAGATAGCGGCAAGAGAATTAAAAAAAATGTTTACATTGCTTTCATGGTTTTTGTGGGTTTTTCATTTGCTTTTCGTTTATAATTATGATATTATGTAAATCGACTTGTTGATGGATGGTGAACTTTGATTATGAAAAAGACAATTATTTTTTTCCTGACAGTCTGCCTCTTCCTTACCTGTTTTTCTGCTTGTTCTCAGGAAGAAACTGTGGACGACGAAGCTGCAGATAGAATCAAGGACGCAATTATTGCCGCAGAAAATGGTGAGCAGTCCGGAGCCGGCCTGCAAATGGATACAGATTTTTTTCATTCTGAAGAAGAAGAGTACGGCTACCAGTTAATTACGGGTGATACGCCTCTTCCTGAGGATCAAGCGGGGCTGCGCGCTGCCATTGACCTTGTTGAATGGTGGTGCAACCCAGCAGAGCTATACGGCGAAGAGACGGAAACCGCTTATCAATATGTCAATGTCATTCTTGTAAACAACGAAGTCGAGTGTTACGATTTTGCATTTGGCACTTACGTAGACGGTGAGTTTGAGTGGAAGCGTGAATTTGCCGTGGATTTTAATGCAACGCGCATTTTTGAGTTGAATGTGAATACGTTAGAATACGTTGAAATTTATACGGCAAAATAACAGATGCAAAAAAGGTTCCGAAATTTCGGAACCTTTTTTGTTGTAATTAGGATCTAAAAACTTAAAAATGCAGTTTATAAGTATACCGTGGCGCGTAAAGTCAGAGCAATCATACGCGCTTAACTAAGCTACTCAGATTGATATCGAAATTTCAATCTGTCCAGCGGCACCCGCGGCAATTTCATATTTCTCAAAGACAATTACAAGTTCTGTTCCATCTTCTGAAATATAAAATTTACGGTTTTCGTCAATTAGACTTTTGATATCTACCTCCGGGAACAGCATAGACTTGGTAAAATCGTCCAGGAGCGGAAGTTGCGCTGCGATCTGTTCATATACGACGTCCTGATAGTTGTCGCCATAAAAATCGCGTAAGGTAAGCTCCTTTCCTGTCTCGATATCAATATTATAATATCGGTTCGTCTGATATGCGCTTGCTATCGTCTCCGTTTTAAAAATAAGGAAGGAAATCAGGTCCTGAGAAATATACTTGACCTCGTAATCAATCGTCGTCGAAGGCGTCATATATTCGTCCGGGTCTCCACCTGTTGCAAGAAACGCATCATAATATTCCTGTGCGTGCTCTGTGGCCGCGTCAACTTCTCGCGCAATCATTTTTGAAATTTCCAGATTAATTCGGTTTTCCAGTTCTGAATTTCCCGTGTTTTCGATTTGTGGTACCGTTACATTAATGACTTTTGTCTCATCGTAAAAGTCATAGTGGCGGAATGTAAAAACCCGGCAGAGACCACCGAGCACAGGCACATCCTGCGCAGCCCTTGCAAAAACAGGGCTGGTATTCAAAAGCGTAACGGTCGCAAGAACAAACACAGCAGCAATGGAAGAAGCATATTTCATAATTCTAGTCAAACGGCCTTTCCTTCTACCCTGTCGCAGTGTTTGCTGCATCAGAGAATCCAAACTCTCCGGAATTTCAATACAATCAAATGCCTCATTGATTCTATCTCTTGAACTTTTCAAGATATGATTCCTCCTCTTCGAAAATTTCCAGCCGCAACAGTTTCAGCGCGCGATACAGTCTCGATTTAACCGTACTCAAATTCGTCTCTGTGACGTTTGCGATTTCCTCAAGCTTCATATCCTCATAAAACCGTAAAAAAACGACTGTTTTCAATTTCGGTTCCAGTTTTTCAATGCAGGAAAGCATCTCAAGTGACGACAAATCCGTCGATACAGACTCAGACAGCAGTTCGTCTTCGTAA
>URVL01000138.1 GCA_900551265.1 uncultured Eubacteriales bacterium
AAGGATCAACGTTCGGATATGAAAACCGTCCACATCTGCGTCCGTACAGATAATCACCTTACTCCAACGCAAATTATTCAAATCAAAAGAGGAAAGATCCTTCGCCATTTTCTTTGTCTCAACGCCGCAGCCCAGCACTTTGATCAAATCTACAATAATTTCATTCTGAAAAATCTTATTGTACTCGAATTTGAGACAATTTAAAATTTTACCGCGCACCGGCATAATCGCCTGAAATTCCGCGTCGCGTCCAAGCTTGCAGGAGCCCAACGCAGAATCCCCCTCCACGATGTAGAGCTCACGCCGCGTAACGTCCTTTGTGCGGCAGTCAACAAACTTCTGCACCCGGTTTGCAATGTCAATGGAACCGGCCAGTTTTTTCTTGAGATTCTGACGCGCACTTTCCGCCTGCTCACGACTCCGTTTGTTTACCAGAACCTGAGCTGTGATACGGTCGGCGTCCGTACGGTTTTCAATAAAATATACCTCAAGCTGCGCACGGAGAAACTCTGTCATGGCATCCTGGATAAATTTGTTGGTAATTGCCTTCTTCGTCTGATTCTCATAAGAAGTCTGCGTAGAAAAGCAGTTCGTAACGATTACCAGACAGTCAAAAACATCCGCCGCCGTAATTCGGCTTTCACCCTTATTATAGCGCCCATTCTGACGCAGATAAGAGTCAATTGCATATAAAAAGGCATTTTTAACTGCGTTTGCCGGAGCACCGCCATATTCAAGCCAGGAAGAGTTATGATAATATTCCGCTACACTGACACTGTTTGAAAAACAGAATGCCAGCCCAATTTTTAACTTGTAGTCCGGTTTATCTTCACGGTCACGTCCACGGCGCTCCGCCTCCCATGTCTGTACAGACGTCATAGGATTTTCTCCTGCGAGTTCCGTCACATAATCCGTTATACCGTTTTCATATAAATATTCCTTTGTCTCAAACTTGCCGTTTTCCAACTGATTGCGGAACACAAATTTGAGACCGGCGTTGACGACCGCCTGACGTTTTAAAACGTCTTCATAATATGCAATCGGAATATCAATATCCGTAAAGACCTGTAAATCCGGGCGCCAACGCGTAAGCGTACCCGTTTTCTTTCGATCCGCAGGCTCCTTTTTCATATCCCCAACGATCTCGCCATGCTCAAAATGCAGTGTGTACTTAAATCCATCACGGCGTACGGTTACATCCATATATTCCGAGGCATATTGCGTGGCACATGCGCCAAGGCCATTCAGGCCAAGCGAAAACTCATAATTTTCACCGGAATCGTTATTATACTTACCGCCGGCATAAAGCTCGCAGAAAATCAGCTCCCAGTTATACCGGCCCTCCCGTTCGTTATAGTCAACCGGCATACCGCGGCCAAAATCTTCTACCTCTATTGATCGATCATTATAGCGCGTTACGTAAATCACATTGCCGAAGCCCTCGCGGGCCTCATCAATAGAGTTGGAAAGGATTTCAAAAACCGCATGCTGGCAACCTTCAATGCCATCCGATCCGAAGATCACCGCAGGACGCCGGCGAACCCGGTCGGCACCTTTTAGCGAAGTAATGCTTTCATTGTCATAAGAGGCACGTTTTGCCATGTTTTACCTGCCTTACTATCATATTTTGTTGCATATTTTACACGCATATCCAATATATTGTACCCTGTTTTTTTAACTCTGTCAACCATTCGCGTACAATCCCGGGCATCAGGATTTTTTGTTCCTGCAAACATTTGAGGAATGAGGGAAAATTATACGGGCAAACTAGTACTGATTGGAGATGAACGGCTATGATCACTTTACAGAGCATTCAAAAAATTTATCATGCAAGCGGCGGCGAAGTATACGCCTTGCGCGGTATTGATCTTCGGATTGAAGAAAGTGAATTCGTATCTATCGTAGGGCGCTCCGGATCCGGAAAGTCTACCCTAATGAATATCATGGGCTGTTTGGATACGCCAACTACGGGTAAATATATTCTGCGCGGAAACTGTATTTCACAGGCTTCCACACGATTACGCGCAGAGATTCGAAATCGCGAAATTGGTTTTATTTTTCAGGGATATAATCTCGCCCCGCGTTTAAGCGCTCTTGAAAATGTGGAATTGCCACTCATGTTCCGCGGTATGTCCCGCGGGAAACGCCGGATTCTTGCCGAGGCAGCGCTGGAAACAGTGGGGCTAGGCGAGCGAATGCAACACTACCCTTCCCAGCTATCCGGAGGTCAGCAACAGCGAGTCGCCATTGCACGCGCTATTGCCGCGCGTCCCCCCATCATTCTTGCAGACGAACCTACAGGTAGTCTGGACCGAACGGCAGCGGAAGAGTGCCTGGAACTGCTATGCAAACTGAATCGTATCGGTCATACTGTTGTACTGATTACACATGATGCAACTTCTGCCGCCCGTGCGGGCAGAACGTTAACCATCGCAGATGGCAAAATTGCTTCCGGGACATAATACCGGTTGTTCCTCAAAATTCTACAACCATAAGAGCTTCCGCCATGCGGCGGGAGTTCTTATTTATTATGAGAAAAGATTGCTTCTGTGCCGAAACTGCTGTAAAATAAGAATGAAAAAATATCTAAGGGGGAATCCGTCATGAGTGCGTTCCGCGACACATGGGAGCTCGGGCTGCCCGATATTTTTAACTATCCTTCACCTGTTCCACCTGAAGAAATGACGCTGGAACTTTTTGAAAGCCGTCGTGCAGATATCAAAGCGTTGCTTGCTCGTGAAGAATATGGCTATCTTCCGGCGTTTGATTATGCAGTCGACTACCAAACGGAGGAAAGTTACAGCTTCGGCGGCAGCAGCGCTATATTTTCTCGCGTGCTTATTACCGTGCGGACAGCAAACGGCAAACATAGTTTTCCGCTCTACTGTATTATCCCGGCGGCAAATCGTCCCTGTCCTGCCTTTCTGCATATTAATTTCCGTGACGCTGTTCCTGACAGATACATGCCTTCCGAAGAGATCAGCGATCAGGGCTTTGCCTGTTTTTCGTTCTGCTATCATGACGTAACGCGTGATAATGCTGATTTCACGGATGGGTTGGCAGGTCTCCTCTACCCGGATGGTCAGCGGGGGCTTTCGGATCCCGGCAAAATTTCCATTTGGGCCTGGGCCGCTATGCGTGCTATGGACTATATTATGACGCTAGATTGCATAGACCATAAAAACGTCGGTGTCGTAGGCCACTCCCGTCTTGGAAAAACCGCGCTCTGGACGGCTGCAAATGACGAACGCTTTGCCTTCTGCTTTGCAAATGAATCCGGGTGCAGTGGTGCGGCGCTCACGCGTGGTACGCCATCTGAAGCAGAACATTTGCGTCAAATCTGTGAAACTTTTCCATACTGGTTCTGCAAGCAGTATTCATCCTACGTTGGCCGCGAAACGGAACTTCCCTTCGATCAGCACTTTCTGCTCTCGCTCATTGCGCCGCGCAGGCTTTATGTTGCTTCTGCTGACGCCGATCTGTGGACCGGGCCTGCGTCACAGTACCGCGCGTGTTGGGCTGCGGCACGTATTTGGGACTTTTACGGTAGGTTTCCTTCCTTTACCGGCACGGATCATTATCCCGCTCCGGGGGAATACTTCCACGAGGGATACATTGGCTATCATATGCGTGCCGGAGATCATTTTCTCAGCCGTCGGGACTGGCTCGGGTTTATGACATATTTTAAGAAGCATTTGAATAAATAAAAAGGAGTACTTCATGAAAACCATCGCACATCCGGCTTTTCAAACGGCTTCCGGGGCACCCGTTGTACGTCTCGGGCAAGGCACCTGGCATCTTGCGGAAAATCATGGCCGCCGTTCGTCAGAAATTGCAGCTTTACAGCGCGGCATTGCGCTTGGCCTGAATCTCATTGACACTGCCGAAATGTACGGCAGCGGACGCAGTGAGGCACTGATCGGTGAGGCAATCCGTGGCACAGACCGCGCATCTCTTTATCTCGTTTCCAAAGTCTATCCGCACAACGCCGGACGGTCAAATATATTCAAGAGCTGTGAAGCGTCTCTAAAGCGTCTTGGAACAGATTATCTTGATCTCTATCTCCTGCATTGGCGCGGCAATGTTCCGCTTGCAGAAACCGTTTCGTGCATGGAAGAGTTGATTTCCCGGGGATTGATCCGGCACTGGGGTGTTTCCAATCTTGATACATCTGATATGCAGGAACTTGCTGGCATTACAAACGGCATGCACTGCGTCACCGATCAGGTACTCTATCATTTGGCCTCGCGCGGCGTCGAATTCGACCTGCTGCCATGGCTGGAGGCTCATCAAATGACAGCCATGGCCTACTGTCCGCTTGCACAGTTTGGTGATCTTGATCGGGGTCTCATCGGCAATCGTGGGCTGACTGCTGTTGCGCGCCGTCATGGCACCAGCGTGGCACAGATCCTGCTGGCTTTCACACTTCTGCGGGAATACGTCATTCCCATTCCCAAGTCTTCCTCCCCCGATCACACAGAAGATAACGCCAAAGCGCTCTCCATTGATTTGACAAACGAGGATATTGCGGAACTTTCTCGCGATTATCCGGCGCCAACGCGTAAAACCTGGCTCGACATCGTCTAACTTGATTCATAAAAGAATCTGCGCCCCTAAGACGCAGTTTCTTTTTTACGCTATATCAACCAACAGTAGAGGGATATTTCTACTTTTAGTTGTGAGAATGGAAGACCTTCTCAAACTGGTTGATTGCTTTTCTCCGATCAGATCGATACAATGAAAACAGAAAACCTGCTCGAGCGGTTTTATTCTGGTACTGCGGTATGGCAGGCACACCGCCTGCTAAGCCGCCGACTCATGATGGAGGTATTTTTATGGAACAGAGTCTTGGAAAAAAATTATCAACTCTTCGCCGCGAACATGGTTTGACACAGGACACGGTTGCCGAACGGCTTGGCGTCTCCCCACAGGCCGTTTCGAAATGGGAAAACGACAGTTCCTGCCCCGATGTCATGTTACTGCCGCAAATTGCAAAGCTTTACGACACGACGATTGACGCACTTTTAAACAATGAACCGGCCCCCATTGCGACAGTTGTTCCCATCGAAAAACGCAAAAATCCGGACGACATGATGTTACGCGTTATTGTCAATTCCTCGGATGGCGATAAGGTTCGCGTAAATTTGCCAATTGTGCTTGTAAAAACGGCTTTGGAAATTGGTCTGACCCTGCCTCAGGTATCCGGTAATCCGAATCTGCAAAATATTGATCTTGAAAAAGTGATGCTCCTGGTAGACCGCGGTCTTGTTGGGAAGCTCGTAGAGGTGGAAAGTGCGGACGGCGACATCGTCGAAATCGTGGTAGAGTAACATGCGTGTCAGCGTCAAGGCCAATGGCCATAACATTTTTATACCGATTCCATCCTGTCTCATATTCAATTCGCTTTCAGCGTACTTCGTTTACCGATTTGCCGCACCACATATTGACGCCATCGAGGGCCTCTCCTACTCGCAAGTGCGTCTACTGGTGCGCGGCATCAATCGTGCCCGGCATAAACTGCATGGTATGCCGCTGGTGGAAGTAGACAGCAGCGGCGGTGAACTGGTGCGCGTCTATTTATAGCAAGTGATACGCCAACATACCAAAATGAACTTGACAAATACAGCATGATATCAATGTATGTAAATGTTTGTCAAAAGGTGGTGCACCAATGAAATATATTCATCGCGATCGAACCTACCGGTTTACTGATTACCTCATCATTCCTTTTCGCGCTGCGCCAATCCCCTCCTGTGGCAAATGCCTGAACATGCTGCTTACTGCACTTATGACAACGGCTCAGGCCATGGCAACTGCCCTCTTTGTGGATACGGCGCTGGCCATTTTTGCAGGGAACGCCGTTTACCACGCAATTTTTACCCCGCTCATTTATCTTCTGTTGATTGTGGCGTACGGCACTGTTTCAAATACGGTAGACCATTTTACGACGCTCGGAATTGACCAACAGCTTGCCGGTACATACCGCGCGGAGATCCTGGAAAAACGTGCAAGGCTGGCCTATTGCAATATCGAGGACAATGCAACCTGGGACCTCATCACAAGGGTCTGCAAGGAACCGGAACTGCAAATACGAACTGCCTTTTGCAACATTCTGGAAATGGTATCAATCGTCGTACGCGTCGGTTCTCTCCTGCTGCTGATTACCACGCAGGTCTGGTGGGCAGGGATTGTCATTCTTGCGATTTCCGTACCGCTCTTTTTGATTTCCAAAAAGGCCGGACAGAAAG
>URVL01000139.1 GCA_900551265.1 uncultured Eubacteriales bacterium
ACGCCAACAGTTTGCCTTCCAGGTAGGAGCAGCGCAGGTAATCCGGGTTGCTGTAATACACGCTGGAATTGAAGTTGGAAATCTCATCGCTGAGGAACGAGGTAAACACATCGAGAATGGCCTGCGCGGCATCGTCCTGCATGGTGTCCAGCACCAGGGTCTGGTAGACGCGGCCGATGTCCAGGTAGCCGGGCACCGTGTATTCGCAGCCGGCGACGGTGTCAAAGTCGCCGGGGGTGATACCGTAAGCTTCTATCACCTCATCCGCCACCTGCTCAAAGCTCAGGCAGTGGTTGACCTCGGCGGCGTCCAGCAGGCGGGCGATACCGTCGTGCCCGATGCGCGCCGCCACCGTACCGCGATGGTTTTTGGTTTGGCGGGCGATGAATTCGATAAGGCTGCAAACGTAGTAGACGTCGTCTTTTCGCTTAGCGGTCATGGAGAGGTTCACTCCTTTCAAATTCCAGGCAGGCCAACGCCCGAATGGTGTGGAAGCTGACTTGATGGGTGGGGTGTTTGAAGCGGGCCAGCTCCCAAAACGCCTGGCGGCTGATGTTGCCCGCCAAAAAGTCGTTGACATAGTTCCAGATGGTATCGTCCGCCATCGGGCCTTCGACGATGTCGTAGTCATGGACAAACCCGGCGCGGCAGCAGCCGATAAAGTCCAGCCATTCGTCGCTCATGCCGTCGAATTTCAGCACGCGCAGGGCGGGGTCCGGCGTGTAGGTGTAGAAGTTGACGACGCCGTGCGGATTACGGTTGGCCCACTTGCGGGCCTGGTCATAGTTGTTGGTGCAATAGAAACCCCAGGAAAAATCTTTGGTGTACTTCGTGCGCCGCACTTCGGGGAATTCAACGACAGTGTTGCTGCCGTGGTAGAGGGGGATGGACATGGGTGGACACCTCGCTAATATGTCTACACTGTGAATGAAACAAACTTCAACTTCCTATTTTCATCCGGCACAATTCTTCAATCTTGGATTCTTCGACACCGATACGGGAG
The DNA here is from genome assembly GCA_900551265.1 of uncultured Eubacteriales bacterium. Taxonomy (GTDB): domain Bacteria; phylum Bacillota; class Clostridia; order Oscillospirales; family QAMX01; genus Allobutyricicoccus; species Allobutyricicoccus pentlandensis. Next base: position 1,004 of record URVL01000139.1, read on the forward strand.
AGTAAACAGCAATACACAAGACATTCTAAAACATAAGCGGTATTTGCAATTTTGATATTATTTACCCGAAAGCTTCCGTGCGTTATATCATTCCGATACTGTACAAGGTCGTGAATATCTTTATCTGTTATACTTTGTTGGATTTTTCCACAAACAATTTGCATTGCCGTTTCATGCAAATGATATAGTGCAATTATATTAGATGTTGCCGTTTTTCCCCAATGGCTTACATCACCTTTGATTCTCAAGTAGTTATCATCCGTTATTAAAGGATAAGATGCCTTCCGACGCTTGCTTACAAAAGATTTTACCTCTTCAGCAAGCAATTTTATTTGTTTCGATTCTTCGTCATTCTGCAAACAAGAGCACGCTATTTCGCATTCCAGTCCAGCGCATACTGCTCTTATTGTGTCATTATCAAAATGACTGACGTCCGAATCCGATTCGGGAATAAATCCCAAAGAGTATGAGGGACGCCTTTCCACACTACTATAGATGGTCTCCAACAGATTTTCAGTAGCAGTACCTAAGTCGAAAAAGGTAATGCATTTCATATTGTTTTTTCGACTATCGTCTAAAGGTTGCTTTAGAAAAACATCCCACATTTTGCAGTAACCATCAGGATGACTCTCGTCTTTTTCCAATAATGCCACTTTATCGAATTCGACAACCGTTCGAAACGTCATAAAAGAAAGAAGAATACGAATGTTCTCAATGTGCTTTATTAAATCAGCGCCAGTCTGGGGTTGGTTGAAGGCCAATCTTATACGTACATCCTCATTTGTTACGCTACTTCCTTTAATGCCGATGCTGGTCGGAGTGAGAGACTGAACAGTAAGCGTATATGAAATTTTGCCCGAGGTAAAATGATAAGTTTCCGCGTCGCTATGATATTCAATGCGCTGTGGTTTTCCGACCTCTCGAATAAATGTAAGCGCATGTGGCATGAATACGCGGCTCAATTTTTTGCCGACAAAGTCAATTGCGTCGTATTTAACATTTCGTTTGCGCGGATAAGGGTTAAGATTGCCCGGTTCAACTAAAAACAGATTTGTTTTTATTGCTTGTTTGCCATATATTTCTCTATCAAAATCGCCGATATAAATAGCTATTGAATGATTGTCATGCGTGGTTCCATACAAAAAGCCGTTCTCGTTTGCTTTCAACGAATATTCCCTTTTACTTCCGAACGGCTCGAAAAGTGGAACCATAAAGTAAAAAGTATAATCTTCTCCGAAAAAAACGAGATTTTTATCTCCACACTCAATAATTCCTGTTCGATAAGGTACAAAGTCTTCCATAAGTTATCTCCCTTTGTATTCACCAAGCGCCCTTCGGTGCCTTTTAGTAAAAGTGGGTTTATACAAACTTAGAAATCGTAACGAGTTAGCGTCCCATATTTTTCTACAAGATATTTGGCTGCTTTGAATGCATCATCTTGTAACTTGACCGTATAGCACCAACGATTATTTTTCAAGAACTGTTGTTTACAAATCATAATATTCGTTTGAAATTCACCGTGCCCACGCGTTGAATATCCGCGTGTATACATAAGACGCTCTTCATTTAATTTGTTGGGTTCAACGTTAACAGGTGTGTTATTGCTTTCTAAAAGTTGCTTAACGATTTCAATAATATCGTTCGGCAAAGAGTCAAAAAGGTCTCTCAGTCTTTTATCATTCTCTGCCTGTTCAGCTTCTTCCTGCTTCCGGTAATATTCCTCGTCACCTTTCTTGGCACGCCAATGTTTGACCTTTGATACGAACCATAAAAGAAGCGTGATAGACAAAAAAGCGATACACGCGACAAAAGCGACAAATACAACAGTGGATAAACGGTTAACCATCCAGTATGTATCGCCAACGTAAAGGTAAACCGCGATACCAAGGACAAAAGAAAGGACTGCCGGTACTAAATGCTTGTCGAAGATTTCACTGAAGGATTTAAGGACGTCAAGAATTTTTTCTGTCATGGTATACCTTTCTGTCAACAGACTCTCCGTTTGCCGGTCACCACTTCATAGATGAGGGACTTTTTGTAGGATTCAAGGTCGGAAATTAAATCTGTCTTTTCTTTAATAATAGCATCCAATTTATTACTTTTTTCATCCAAATAGCGAATGATTTCCTGCTGTACAGATAAGGGCGGAACACATATTTTGAGCTTTTCAAGCGTACGCATCCCTATGTTTTGTTGTGTGCCAAATGACCAACCCAACTCTACTTGTTTTTGGTAAGCCGGAGACTGTAGGAAATAAAATAAATAGCGTGGTAAAACTTTTTTGGGGTTCACACGAAACGCGGCAAGAGGAGACCATATCGTGAATTTAGTATCTACATCTACGATGGCCACTTTGCCAGTGGTTGCACCGGACTTAATCATATATATATCATCTTTTTGAGGAATGTACTTTTTGCAGCATTCTTGATAGAACCCTTCAGAAATATATCCTCGTATATGGTTGAAGTCTATACGCCCATTACCACAGGAAACCGCTTCAGCAGAAACAAAGGGGACACCGGCGGCATACAATTCGGGCGTTGTGTGCGGGCCATCAGTAATTGGCATTTGAAGGACAAATAATGTTTTACATACATACCATTCTTCTGGAATTTCCCCAATCCACTCCACGCCGCTGTCTTTCATTTCGGCGTGGGGGTCAAGGCCCTTGGTGACGGCTTCATAGATGATGCTGGCTTTCCAGGCTTTGTACTCCTCAATGCTGGCTTTGGCGTCGGCAATGATAGCGTCAATTTCCGAACACTTTTTATCCAAAAAATTAGCAATAGTATGTTGTTCTATAAGCGCGGGCAAAACGACTTTAATTTGTCTTATTTCATCATATTTCAATCCTTGGCGGACACCCGCCCCCATACCGTAGAAGCCTTTTCTTACGTCAAATGTGTGTAAGGCATAATACAAAAAGGCGGGAAAGACAGAATTTAGAGGGCGAAGCGTTAAATATGCCGAAGTGATGATACCTCTTTCCGTTGCCAACCCGACACGCAAACTTGTATGGTCATTCTGCAAGTCGGTAAGTCGTAAAACAATATCTCCTTTCTCAATGATGTTATAGCCATCATAAGATGCAGGCACAAGTCCCTCTGCTGTTTCAATATCCTTACGTTTGATTTTTCCGTAGCTTAAGGAGAGGAGATTGCGCTCTTGCAACAAGACGTTTTTATTCTTTACTTGTTTTACAAGTTGCCCGAGTAGAAAAGACGTCCACCCTTCCGGCACCATCCCAATCCATGCTACCCCGCTGTCCCGCATTTTCTCGTAGCGGCGCGGGCGCTATTGTTTGGCCTCATTCACCATCTGCGGTTTCACCTTCTTCCCCTTGCTGCAAGTAAAATATAGCTTTCTGTGCCTCGATTTCCGCGCGCAGTTCTGCATCAGTAGGCAGATATAGACGATATTTACTCGCAAACAGTTGTTCGTTATCGTGCAATATAGAATACCGTGCTATATCCTCATCCGTATCCGCACAAAGAACAATACCAAGCGTAGGCCCATCGCCTTCTCCGCGCTTGTGTTCGTCAAACATACGGATATACATATCCATTTGCCCTACATCCTGATGGGTAATTTTCTCCGTTTTCAAATCTATCAGCACAAAACATTTCAGAATATAATTGTAGAATACAAGGTCAATATAGTAGTCCTGCTTTTCTGTCCGAATGTGCTGCTGCCTTGCTACAAAGGCATACCCCTTTCCAAGCTCCATCAGGAATTTCTGCAAATTGGTGATAATGCTTTGCTCCAATTTCGTTTCATTAAAAGATGAATCTGCGGTCAGGCCCAAAAACTCTACCACAACAGGATTTTTGATAAATTCCAGCTTTGCCTGGGCTGGGTTTTCACATGTTGCCGGAAGCTGTTTTTGCTGTGTTTTCAAGATTCGATAATAATATTGGCTGGAAATATTGCGCTGCAAGGTACGCACGCTCCATGTTTGCTGCCGCGCCTCCCTCTCATACCAGGCACGGGCTTCCGGGTCCGCAACCTGTAGCAAGGTTCGATAATGCGACCAGGACAGCAGCGGTTCAGATTTTCCACACGCTGTGTGGAAAATCTCCGGGTATGTCTTATAAAAAGAATAGAAGCTGTATAAGTTGGTTTTTGTGAAGCCCTTTCCATACAATTCTGTCAGTTTGTGAGACAGCTTTTTGATTACTTCCACCCCATAGTTTTCAGCATGGTCATCTGATTTCAGTTCTTCCCTGGCTATACGGTATCCAATCAACCAGTTTCTTTGTACCAGCGCACTGTTGACCGCTTGATAGGCCGCTGTTTGAGACCGGCTTATAATTTGCTGCATATCTCGCACAATGTCAGCTGTTTCTGATACCGTAAGTCTTTGCTCTGGCAGCATCCACTCCATATTACGCATCCTCCTCAAACAGGTCCCGCAGCTTCTGCGTCAGGCTGTGTTCACGGGCCACAATGCGGCAGGCAATATCATCGGCCGGCTCAATAGGCTTGTACTCATAAAATACACGAGTAAAAGGAATTTCATAGCCCACCTTGGTCTTGCCGCTGTCCGCCCAGGCGTCCGGGTTATAGGGCAGAACTTCCTCACGCATATAGTCGTCGATGTCTTTTTCCAGCGGGATGTTTTCCGTATCACGCTTGGCAGCGTCGGCTAGCGGCTTGCCGCGCTTGAGCACCTTGCTGCCATCGCTGTTGTACAGCGGGGTCTCGACCACGACCTTGTTATAGCCAAAGGTCACGCTGTCCAGCACCTTGCTTTTGCAGATAAGGCGCTGGCCTTCCGGCGTCTGTACCGTATACGTTTCGCTGCGGTACTCGCCATACGCGCGCACAATCAGTTCGCGGCAGGCGTCGGTAATGTCCGCGCGCTTATTGCCGATGGGTTTGCGGCGGGGTTCGTAGCACCCGCTGGCGTCAATCAGCTGCACTTTGCCAATGTGCTCCTGCGGCTTGTTTTTGGTGACAATCCAAACATAGGTCGCAATACCGGTGTTGTAAAAACTGTTATTGGGCAGTTGGACGATGGCGTCCAGCCAGTCGTTCTCAATCAAATACTGGCGGATTTTGCTCTGGCCGGAGCCGGCGTCGCCGGTGAACAGGCTGGAGCCGTTCTGGATGATGGCCATGCGGCCGGTGTCCTTCAGCTTTTT
>URVL01000140.1 GCA_900551265.1 uncultured Eubacteriales bacterium
CGTCATACGACGTAGAACGGTAGGCTTTGGTTTCGGCAAAACCATCAGACTTTACAACACGAGGCTCGTCGTCTTCCCAAACCGCACCGTTATAATCAGACGAATAATCCTGATAAGGTGTGGACGACTTACGGCTACTCGAACCGCGGGTACCTTTTGTATTGTTCACACGGCTGCCAGAACCGCTGAATAGCTTCATAATAAGGGGTCCTCCGGAGAATGTCGTTATAGAACTTAGACGCTGCAATCAGAAATTTTGTTTCGATAATACCGACAAATCATGATATATTAACCCTGATTCTGTGCGTATTCTATGCGGACTTCCATCATATTATCCGGAAGTCCCAGATAAAAACGATCGCCATTTCGCAGAGAATAGAGTCTTCCGGGAATGATCCGGTTTCCACTGGGGAAATATGTTCCGTTTGCAGAGGAAAAATCTTCTAAAAGCACCCGCCCTGTCTGACGGTTAAAGGAAACAGAACAGTGACGGCGGCTGACCTCAATAGCATCTGCCGGGAATACAACATCGCAGACGTTGGGATCACGCCCGATGGTAACCTGATCTGAAACAGGAATTACGGTCCCCTTCAGACGTCCGCTTAAAACGGATACGGAGACATTTTTCGGAATGACCGTCTGCTGTGTGGAGCGCTTCGGTGGAACTGCCGGCGCAGACGCAACAGGCGGGATGTTGACGGCATAAGTGGATGCACGCCCATTGGATGCCGAATGTGCGCCGGAATGTTTTTGCGAAGGAGAGGAGGAGAGTTGGCCTCGCTGTTCCTCCATATCCTTGCGCGCACGGCTGGCCTCACGCTCTAAATCGGAAACATCGTCAAGATCAAGTTTACTCTTACGAATTCGAAGGACAACGAGCAGCACGACCAAAATTAAAATTGCCGCGACCAGAATAATGACATAGATTAAGATATCGGAGAGGGAAAAATTGTTGGAGCCGGATTCGTATACTTCATAACTTACGCCCAACTGATCGAGCGCAGCCATAATTGCGGAAGATGTGAGAGCTATGGTTCCTTCGTACTCATCTGTCCAAAGATTCAAGCCGACCAGATAGCCATTGGCATCAAAAAGGGCGCTGCCCTGTGCGCCGCGATTGGGCGCCATGGTATAATAGGTGAGCGCATTATTCCCATCTTCAATTGAGGCGACATATTGAACACGCGCTTCTTCTGTGGCAAGGCTCCAGTTTGTAACGTAGGCGTCCTGTGTTGCAGGTACGATGCCGTCGAGCTCCGAGCCGCTGAGCGCAAACGTATAAACAGCTTCGTTTTCTTGCAGAAAGTCCGCATAAGCATAGGTGAAAACAGAGGCGGAGAAGTCAAAATTGGGATCCGACGGTGTGAGGAAGAGAATCCGATCGGATGCACTCTGCGATACAGGGGTAAGTTCGACATACGCGCCGTTGTAAACGGCGTAGTAGGCCGTATCAGTAATGAGGGCGTATGTGGAGAGCTCCGATTCGTCTATATATATCCCTCCGTCCTCCAAAAAACCGATCAGCTGGTCACCAAGCTGTGCATATACGCGGTCGGGCTCCGCAAGTGCGGCGTCTGTAACCAGATACGTTACGCCGTCGGCGGTTTGCCCCGCGGAGAAACACATGGCGCTGGTCCAGACCGTATAAATATTGTCGTCAATCGAATCCATTGTAACCGTATGGACGACGTTTAACTGAAAGAGACCGCCGGAGAGTTCCGTCTTGTCAAAGACGGCAGATCCGGAACCGGTCATAAAAGCGGCGGCAAATATCAGTATTAGAATCAAAGAAACGCGTTTTCTGCAGTTATCCATTTTTAAAGTGCCCCCATCCACCAGGATATCGTAAGCTCTATCATAGCAAATTTAGTCGCTTATTGCAATGTAAAAACAATTGTTTAATAAAAATTCACACGTTTGTTTTTTCGAAGATCCGCACCAAAAAAATGCAGGGTCTCAAATTCGCCTTCCAGTCGAGACAGCGTCTGCGCCGGATAACGACGTCTCAGTTCTTCATAATTCTGATTTGTCATAAACACGCAGGCACGTCTTGCCGTAAGTCTGACGCTCAAAAGCTGATAAAGACCGGCGTTTGTCACAGTCGTCGCCATTTCCGTGCCGAGATCGTCGAGGATCAGCAGATCACAGCTTTCACAACGCAGGATATCGCTCTTTGCAGTATCGTCTTCACGGTGAAAACGGGCGTCCTCATATTTTGAAAGGAGCCGACCGGCGCTTTCGTAGATAACAGATATGTCCTGGCTTACAGCCTGATATGCCAGACAGGCAGCGACAAACGTCTTACCCGTGCCAGGAGGACCGGAGAAAAACAAGTTGCCGCGAACTCCCTGTTTATCTAAAAAGGAACGGCAAACGTGTATAATGTAGCGCATGTTTTCCCGCGCTGAAATTCGGGATGTTCCGGCACGTTCGTCGGAAAAAAGCAAGAGATTAATATCCTGAAAATAAGTCGGCGGCATACCGATCGTATAGGTGAGTTCCTGCACCTGTGCATCCCGGTAAATAGTGCGCAGGCAGGTACACATTCCCTCCGCAACGTAGCCGGTATCCGAACAATAGGGGCACATCGGTTCTCGATCGAGATAAGAGGGAGGATAACCATGTTCTTCCAGGATTGCCGCACGTTCCTGACGCAGAGACTGATTTTGCAGCTGCTGTTCCCGTACGAGATCGCCGGCGTTTGCGCCGGAAGACAGCGCGGCGTTGATTGCACGGATCACCGAGCGTCGAAGTTCGGTATCAATTTCGCGCAGGCGCGGAAACCGTGCCTCCAGTATCTGAGCACGGGTATCGAGCTCTCGTTCATGCATCGCCGCACGCTGTTCCAGCGTCTCAGATGCACGCGCTAGTAATTTTCCGTCAAACCCCACGTTTTATTCTCCTTCTTTTTCGCCGTTCTGGAAGTATTGCAGTACGCGTTCATCATAATCGCTGCCCGGAGACTCCTGCTGCGCGTGCGCATAAGTGGACGCGCCGTTTTTACGATATCGTTCACCCTCTTCCACGTCGGCGGGCGTGCGATAGCCTTTATGGGACCAGCTCAATAAAATGCTGCGCATATAAGGCCAGATAAGAGATCCTTTTTTTGTCACGGTCAAATCATAGGCGAGTGCGATCAGCTCCAAAGACGGATCCAGATCAATGAAAAGATCAATATAACGCCGCTCTGTCGGACTTGGCGCGCGTCCCGTAATGCCCAGCATCCGCATGACACGCCCTGCCGAGCTGCGCCTATGTTCCCAATCCTTTATGTAGCGTTCGGCCTCTGCAACGGTGGTAATTCCGTGCTCGTACCAACGAACAGCTTCTGATTTAATGTCCCGAAAATTGACGGAGACAGGATGCTCCGGCGTACTTTTTCGCTCTGCTTCGCGCGCAACGTGATTAATCAGAAGCGCAATGACGTTTGCAGGCAGGCGCAGGTAATCATAGATCATCATAAGCGCGCTGACCTCATATTGTAGCAACGGATGTCCCACCGCCTTTTCAGCCTGCGTATAAATAAAAGCGAAATCCCGATTTTCCATTGCACCGGCCAGCTCGGCGCGGGTATAACTTGGCATGGTGTTGACACGCGCAGTATCAAGCGCGGGCGGTTCAGAATGCGTGACAGACGCCCCCGCCTCTTGTTGCACGGATTGCTTGGGTCCATCTAACGGCTGCTTCCCCTCAATGATCTCCATGGCGGCTGAAAACCGGACACGACTGAGGCCGAGCTCGCGCATGGCAAGTTCCGAATCAAACTGTTCGCCCGCTTGCATAATATAGAGCAACACAAGCGCTGCATCCGGACTTTTCGCCTCAAGCACTTTTGAGACAGCTTTTGCCGAAACCGTGTAAATTTTCTCGCTTTTAACAAAGGCAAAAGCCTCCACTGCATGTCACCTCATCTATTTCAGTATATTCCTTATTATTATAGCATGTCCTGTCGAAGCGTGTAAACTCTTTTTCGGAAAATCGTTTTGGTGGGTTCCTTGTCGTGTTCTGATGAAAAATGTATGTTTGCCGTTCCACATGTATCATGCCACACAGTAAATGCATATAAAAATATGAGGCATTTTCTATGAATTTTTATTACAAATGATTATATACACTTGAAAGTCAATAGCAGACATGGTATAATTCAACAAAATATTGTCGAGAAGGAAGGGTTAAAATGAGAACTGTGCCAAAAATAGTGTGGCGATCAGGAGTGCGGATGATGTCGCTGATCGTGTTTGCTGTAGCGCTTTGTTCGCTTTTTACCGGGTGCTATCTGCTGCCGGAAGAGGAGGAGACTTTGGAGGCACCGACGCTTACGGTAAAGGAAGTGACCTATACGACCTATACGGTTGAGACAGGCGATATCGAACGCTGGGAAAGCGGAACCGGATATTTCGCTTCTACCAACAATGAAACGCTTCTTTTCGGCAAAAGCGGAACGATGCAGAAAATCTATGTGCGTTCCGGCGATACGGTAACGGAGGGCCAGCTTTTAGCGGAGCTTGATACCGAAGACATTGCGGACCAGATTGAATATCAGGAATATGTGGTTGAAAAAGCAAAACTCAATTACTATGCTCAGGCTGAAAACGGCTATGGGTATTCAACGCAGATTGCTAAGCTTGATTATGACTACCAGCAGAAGCAGCTTGACAAACTGTATGCACAGGCGGAAAACAGCGCGATTTATGCGCCAATGGATGGTGTCGTGACGTATACGGCGTCGCTTTCTGCAGGAGATTATGTAGAGGCGGACCGGGCCATCGTTACGGTGGCTGATCCAACGCAGTTGATCATCTTATATGCGCCGGAAAATGTAGACGAGATTTATACGGGGATGACGCTGGATATTACCCTGAAAAATGACGAACAGTCCTACACCGGAACCGTTGTTCAGACGCCTGCGGATATTCCGGCAGGGGCATCAGATGAAGACCTGACCAATATTCATATTGAATTGGACGAAACGCCTGATTTTGCATCAATCGGGACCAGCGTCAATATTGAAATTTTACTGGAAAAGAAAGAAAATGTGATAGCGTTACCTTCGAAATATCTTTCAAAGGTTTCAACCCGCTATTATGTACGGGTACTCGTTGACGGGCTTCCTGAGGAACGCGACGTGACGGTTGGCATGAACAACGGCAGCCTTTATGAGATCACAGGAGGACTTGAGCCCGGCGAGGAACTTGTGGCGTAAAGCGTATGCGGAACCGGTTAAGAAGGGAGGGACGCGCTTTTGTGGACACTGGTATTTCGAAAGATAATTAACAATAAATGGATGATGCTCTGCCTGTTGTTCGGGTTTATCGTTGTGGTTGCAATGGTCAGCGCCGTGCCAATGTATTCGGATGCGATTTTGCAGAGAATGCTGGATAAGGACTTGGAGACCTATCAAGCTTCGCACGCAGTATACACGGGACTTTATACCGTAGAGGGTACCTATAATGCCTTTTCCAGAGAGGATAACTCCAAGGAAAGAGCATATTACATGCATAAGGAAAAGGTGGAAGATGAACTGATCCCTCAGCTGAATGTAAAGATTGACGCCGGCATACATATTCTGACTGCCGCAAATATGCAGGCAAAACCCGATATGCCGGATGGAGATGACGGATCCGTTCGCGGAAAATCTTCGTCTCTGGTTTCCATTGTAGACCTGGCGGACCATGTGACAATAACTGCGGGCAGGCTTTATGAGCCGGGACTGTCGGACGAAGGATACTATGAAGCCATCGTGACGCAGGATGCATACGATGAGCTCGCTTTAAACCTGAATTCGGTCTATCAGGTGGCGAGCGCTACAAATCCGGATGATTATGTGTTGATTCAGGTCGTAGGCGTGTTTACAATCGATGACGGGACTTCGCCCTTTTGGTATATTTCGGGTGGCATCAGTACGTATTCCACAAGCTTTTTAATTGACTATGATACGTGTCAGGAAATTCTGTTCCAGGATTTCGAGACCATTTATCTGTCGGGTACCCAGTGGCGCTATGCTATTGATTATACGTCGCTGGAAATTTCAGACCTGGATACGCTTGTCCCAACATTGCAACAGCACGAGA
>URVL01000141.1 GCA_900551265.1 uncultured Eubacteriales bacterium
ACCGTATGACCGGATTCACGGGATATCGTGTGCCGATGCTGGAAACGCTGGTGGATTATAACCAGCGCGCAGTGGAGCTCAAGACGACCTTGTGGGTCATTCTTGTACCGATTCTTATGATGCTGTGCATGTATATTTTCATGGTCTCACAGATCATTGTCAAAAATGAAGAAAATGAAATTTCGGTTATGCGTTCCCGCGGCGCGTCCGGTACGCAGATTTTTTTGATTTATCTGTTGGAAAGCGTAGTCTTGGGCTTGATTGCATTTGCCGTGGGACCGTTTTTGGGATTTTTCCTTTGCAGTATTTTGGGCTCTGCAAATGGTTTCCTGGAATTTGTCGGGCGGAAAGCTCTGCCGGTCAAGATGGTAAGCGCCGCTTACCTCTATTCGGCAGCGGCGGTTTTGATCTTCCTGATTACGATGTTGATTCCGGCTGTCGGCGCTTCACGCACGACAATTGTGGAGCGTAAGCGCAAACGCTCGCGTTTTGCCGACCAGCCTTTCTGGAAAAAATTCTTCCTTGACTTTATCACGCTTGGCGTAGCTGTGTACGGCTATTATAATTATCAAAGCTATACCGGCATCATTACCGCGACTGGAAAGAGTGCGGTTAATGTTCAGATCGATCCTCTGCTCTTTTTAATTTCCAGCCTTTTTATCATCGGTGCCGGACTGCTGTTCCTGCGTATTTATCCGTATTTGATCCGATTTGTATTCTTTTTGGGGCGCCGCCACTGGAGCCCCGGGGTGTATGCCTCGTTTATTCAGGTGGGACGTTCCGGCGGACGCGAACAGTTTCTGATGATTTTCCTGATTCTTTCCATCGCGGTTGGGATCTTCAGCGCCAATACGGCACGGACGCTCAATCAAAATATTGAGTACCGGCTGGACTACGCAACGGGTGCCGATGTCGTTCTGCATCCCTATTGGAACTCCATACCTGCAGAAAATCCGGATGGCTCGCTGATGGAAGGCGAATATATTTACATTGAACCGCAGTTTACAAACTATCAGGAAATTGAGGGCGCGGAGGCTGTTGCAAAAGTGTATACCTCAACAAGCTTCCGGGTACAGTCGAGCGAGTCGATATCCTTAAACCGGTCAAACGTGACGGTGATGGGTATTGAGCCTGCTTCATTCAGCCAGGTCACCTGGTCGCGTGACGATCTTTTCTACCCCTATCACATCAACAATTACCTTCAACTCTTAGTCGATGCGCCGCGTGCCGCTTTGGTATCTACGTCTTTGCGCGACCAACTTGCGCTCCAGGTCGGCGATACAATCAAAATTTCTACCGGCGCGCAGTCACAGACGGAGTTGATTGTATATGCGTTTGTAGATTATTGGCCGAGTATTAACCCATACCAGACGGTGCGCGCTTCAAGCGGGAGTGGAGATGAAACAGCGCTTTGCGATTTCTTAATCTGCAATCTTGACTTCCTGCAGAGCAAGTTTACGAAGGAACCCTATGATGTCTGGATTAAGAAAGCGGACGGGGTAACAGATTCCGAACTATACGATTATATCTGGTCCCATTCGGAGCTTCAGGCGGAATCGGTTGACTATCTGGACCAGCAAATCATTGAGGCAAAAAATGACCCGTTGTTGCAGGGCTTTAATGGAATGCTGACGCTGGGATTTATCATTACCATGTTTGTCTGTGTCATCGGATTCCTCATTTATTGGATTTTGTCAATCCGCACACGCACCCTGCAATTCGGCGTGTTCCGGGCAATGGGCATGTCGGTGAAAAATGTCATCGGTATGATTCTTTGCGAACAGGGACTTATTTCATTGGTTTCTATCTTGGCCGGCGTCGTTTTGGGCGGAATTACGAGCGATCTCTTCGTGCCGATGCTTGAGATGGTGTACAGTGTGGCTGAACAGGTGCCGGAGTTCGTGGTGGTGGCGACCCGCGCGGACTATGGGAAAATTTATCTGATAATCGGCGTCATGTTGGCGCTGGGTGTTGCAATACTCAGCCGGATTATCGCACGCACGAAGATCGATCAGGCGCTGAAACTTGGCGAGGATTGATGGGGGTGACGGTATGCTGTTAAAGACTGAGGATGTTTGCAAAACCTATACGAGCGGTGACACCGTAGTCGAGGCGCTTAAAAATATCTGCGTAAGTATTGAGCCGGGAACGCTCACGATGCTGCGCGGGCGTTCCGGCTCCGGTAAAACAACGCTGATGAATCTGCTCGGTGCGCTCGACCAGCCAACCTCCGGGAAAATCTATTTTAGGGATCAGGAGATCACAGCGCTTTCCGAGGCCAAACGGGATCTCTTGAGACGTCGTGAAATGGGATTTGTGTTCCAGTCAGTGGCGCTTATTTCGAACATGTCGGCGTATGAAAACGTGGAGTTTGGCCTGCGTCTGGCCGGCGCGCCGGCCGCCGAACGGCGCGAGCGCGCGGAGGCATGCCTGGAGCTTGTCGGTTTGGGGAAGCGCATGACGCACCGTGCGCACGAACTTTCCGGCGGCGAACAGCAGCGCGTTGCCATTGCTCGAGCTATTGCGCACAGGCCTGGGCTTATCTTCGCCGATGAGCCGACGGCGGAGCTGGATACGAATATGGGGTTGCTGGTTATGCAGTTGTTTAAAAAGCTCGTTGCCGACGAGGGTATGACCATTCTGATGACAACGCACGACCCGAACATGGTTGAGCTTGCCGACCATGTATATGTCCTGGAAGACGGGGTGATAATCGATGAGCGATGAAGCAAAAAAATATATGATCGAGTGCGATAACCTCGTAAAGATTTATAAGACAACGGACCTTGAAGTGGTGGCATTACAAGGGCTTGATTTGACGGTGGAGCAGGGAGAATTGATGGCGATTATCGGAAACTCCGGATCCGGGAAATCAACGCTGCTCAACATGCTGGGAGGGCTCGATAAGCCTTCTGCGGGCAAACTGCTGGTCGATGGGAAGGAACTTTTAAAGTTTAGCGAAAAAGAGCTGTGTGAGTATAAACGTTCGACTGTCGGATTTGTCTGGCAGAATAATGCACGCAATTTGATTCCTTATCTGACGGCACTTGAAAATGTCGAGTTGCCGATGATTATTACGAGCGAGGCCGACCGGCGCCATCGTGCTATGGAACTTTTGGAGATGGCCGGTATTGCGCATCGCGCCAAAAACAAGCTGAACCAGCTATCAGGCGGCGAGCAACAGCGTGTTGCCATAGCAATTGCACTTGCCAATACGCCGAAATTGCTTCTGGCCGACGAGCCGACCGGCGCAGTTGACAGCCGCACATCCATGAATATTTTAGATCTTTTCCATGAGATCAATCGTTCCCTTGGCATCACGATTGTGATTGTCACGCATGACATGGCAATTTCCCGAAAAGTTGACCGTGTGGTCTCGATCCGGGATGGACGTACGTCCAGCGAGTTTATCCGTCGGGATTACCGTGAGGATCTGGCGCATATGTCCGGCGGTTTTGCTGAAGAAGAGGTGGAGGAAGAAGACGCGCGGCTGGGGAATGGCCGGGAAACGCATGAGGAGTTTGTGGTTCTTGACCGCGTGGGACGTATGCAAATCCCGCATGAATATATGGAAAAATATGATTTGCGTGCCGGAAGCCGCTTGCGGTTTAATTATGTAGACGACCAGATTGTGCTGGAACCGGCGGAAGTGGAGCATTTGAAAAGCGTGTTGCACGCACCGGCGCCGGAGCAAAGCGGACAGCGCGATTGATTCGGGCTGCGCCGACGTTTTCAGGTATAAATCGACCTTCATCTGTGGATACTACCGATGAATCGCAGATGGAGGTCTTTTTATGAAACGAAAAACGCTGACGCTTATTATCACTTATACATCAGCCCTTGTCGTTGTGCTGTCCGGTTTTGTTATCAAATATGCAAACGAATCGTTGCGGTATCGCAGCGCTGAACGTTATGCACAACTGCATGCGGTATCGCAGCTTTCCGACAGTCTGGCTCAGATGTCAAATACGCTTGTCAAGGGCATGTATGCCGGTTCTCCAGAACTTCTGGCAGCAGTATCTGCTGAAATTTGGAATCATTCTGCGGCGGCAATCGCGTCAATTGCAAGTCTTCCCCTTTCGGATGTGTCTTTGGAACAGACAGAGACGTTTATTTCCCGTGCGGGCGACTATGCATATTATATTTCGCGCCGCGCGGCGTCTCATACGGATCTCAGTGAGGAGGAACGTGAGACGCTTGCTTCACTTTCAGAAACTGCGGACTCGCTTTCTCAGCATATTTTAACGCTTGAAAACGACATTTATGCGGGCAACATCAATTTTACTGCCGATAAGGCCGGCACGCTTGCCAGCGCGGTACAAAGCTTTTCTGATATGGAAGAGACATTCCCGGATTATACGTCTGTCGATTATGATGGAATGATGAGCGCGCACATGAGTATGCGGACGCCGCTGCTGACAGCGGGTACCAATGAGATTGATTTGGACGAGGCTATGGAAATTGCAGCGAACGCATTCCATACAGACGTGGCGAATGTTGTGCTTACCGGAGAGAGTGCCGGCACGATCCCGTCCTACAATTTTTCGGCAGGTGACGGCGCATATGCCACAATTTGCAAAAATGGCGGCTATGTTCTCTCCACAAGAAATGTAAATGCTGCGCAGGAGGGCAATGTAAGTATAGAGAAGGCACTCGAAATCGCGAAAGATTACCTTGCCTCTGTCGGTTATGATGGAATGCAGCAAGTTTATTACCATAATGACGGGGGCGTAGCAACTTTTCGCTTCGCTTATGACGATGACGGCGTTATCATTTATCCCGACATGGTTACAGTTGGCGTTGCATTGACGGATGGTTCTGTTGCAAGTTTGAACGCTACGGACTACGTCATGAACCATCACGACCGAGAACTGGCAGCGCCGGAAATATCTCAGCATGAGGCAGAAAAGACCATCAGCAGCGACCTGAATGCGAAGTGCTCGGGCCGGGCGGTAATTCATTCGCCGGGTATGCGTGAGGTCCAGTGTTATGAGTTCCTGTGCAAGACAGAAGATGGACGCAAAATGCTGATTTACTGCGACACCGAGACGGGATCTCAATGTAAGTTGACATTGATTCATGAAAGTGACGATGGTGTTGTGCTGACGTAAGTTGCTGAAAAGGAATATTGAAAAGTGCCCGGCAGCTCATTGCAAATGAACTACCGGGCACTTTTGAGACCAAAAGCTTATCGGACGGTGGAAACCGCTTTTTTCTTACCGCGCGCCATCAAATAAAAAGGAAGATAAAGTAAAAACCAAATGAGGACAAGCAGTATCGGCATTCCAATCAAATAACCAGGATTTCCAAAGAAAGCTTCAAAAAGAGAGAGGGGATTGCCGTTACCGGGGTTGTTTAAAAACATAAAATTGCTATCCGTTAACTTGTTAAGCAAATAAATCGGGGGACAAAGAATCAAAAGAGATATCATGACTTTTTTTAAATGCCGTGGCACCGGACGATAGCCGCCGGAGAGCAGAAGCAGAGGATAAAGCAGTAAAAGGATATGGACAGTAAAGCTGTGCATGTGCATGAAATTTCCAAATGGAAGCGACGTCCAGGACGGAAATAAAAGTGCCATCAGCGCAGCAGGGAGACAAACTGCGTAAGGAAATTCAGATTTTGCCGTCGTAGGCCGGAATGCATGTGCGGTACAGACAAAAATGTTGATACTGCATAGATGCAGCGGCAGATAATCTATCATCCAGTGACCACCGATCAACAGCATAATATGTTTAAATAATTCGTCTGCAAGTAACAAAACTGCTATAATGCTCAAAATTTTACTTTTTATCTGAGAAGACACCCGGCGGTATACCAGACAAAGCACGACGCAGACCAGCGCAGCGAGACACAGCCAGAGAATATGGCACAGTCCAAACATGGGAAAACCCTCTCCCGTTGGAATCGTCTCTTTGGTTGCCAGAAAAGTATCCCAAGTCATACAAACCTCAAAAAATAACATACATAAATCGACAATTACCGTAACATATTTACCATAAGATAAAAGGGTTTATTTGTCAAGCCCATATAAAAGAT
>URVL01000142.1 GCA_900551265.1 uncultured Eubacteriales bacterium
GGGTAATAATTTTACTAGTATCGCGAGAAGGCCTTAAAAAAGTCGGCACACGCTGACACACACCCAAAAACAACAGGAGTTAAAAAGTTGGTCGAAAGGAATGAAAAATGCATGGGTCTTGGCGATTTGTTTAAAGCAAAGGAAAACGAACAGCTCAAGCAGCGGATTCAGGAATTAGAGGATCTTTTGGCACGTGAAGCGAAAGGTTCACAGGACAACCGTCATAAAGGGTATGAAACCAACGACCGGCATTCCCGTCATCACGCAGAGAGGAAAGATACGGGGCGATTTGATAAACAGGAGCGCGAACTGCATAAAACGATTGCCAAGCTGCAGGAGCAAAAGGACACCCTGATCCGGCAGATTAAAGATGCGCAGAAGAATCTTGTTGAGATGGATGACGTTGTTTTGCTGCAAAGCGTCGGTTTATATAAGCCACGTTTTGTATTTGCAAATAGTGACGGCTATAAAGACAAATTGAACGAGATCCGGCAGCGGCAAAAAGAAATGATTCGCGCGGATACAGCCGTCCATGGCGCAGTAGACTGGGCGGTAAACGGCGATACCAGAAAAGGAAAGAAACTGGTTGGTGACACAAAGAAACTGCTGTTGCGTGCTTTTAACAATGAATGTGACGATATCGTTGAACATGTCCGGTTCAGTAACGTGGAAGCTTCGGAAAAGCGGATGCGTACGGCATGCGAAACGATTTCCAGGCTTGGTACTCTGATGTCCATTGAAATCACGCCGAAATATCTGAAAGCAAAAATCGATGAACTGTATCTTGCCTACGAATACCAGCTTAAAAAACAGGAAGAGAGAGAAGAGCAGAAGCGCATTCGTGAGGAACTGCGCGAACAGGCCAGGCTTGCAAAGGAAATTGAAGAGGCCCGACGTGATCTGGAAAAAGAGCAGAAACACTATCAAAACGCCTTGTCAAAGCTGGAACAGCAGATATCTGGCGCAAAAGGCGGCGCACTGTCCCTGCTGGAAGAAAAAAAGGAAGAAATTATCACACAATTACATAAGATCGATGTCTCTATGCAGCAGGTGGATTACCGTGCGGCAAACCAGAAAGCCGGATATGTTTATATTATTTCCAACATCGGTTCTTTTGGCGAAAACGTTTATAAAATAGGCATGACGCGCCGATTGGAGCCGATGGACAGAATTGATGAACTGGGAGACGCGTCTGTTCCGTTTGATTTCGATGTGCATGCTTTGATATTTTCCGATAACGCGCCTGCACTGGAAGCGGCGTTGCATCATGCGTTTGAGGATCGAAAAGTAAACATGGTCAATACACGCCGGGAGTTTTTCCGCGTGGCCTTAGATGAAATTGAACAGGTAGTACGTGAAAACTACGATAAGACGGTGGAATTCGTACGCGTCCCGGAGGCGCAGCAATACCGCCAGAGTTTGGCCATACGGAATGGCTGACTGTACAGAATAAGCTGCGCAGGAGGACGACTTGAAGCATGAGAGGCATTTTTAGAAAACCGGTCTTTTCTTTAAATTCGATAGGCTATGAACCCAAAAAGCGTAAAAAGAAGCGTAAAAAGAAGTACGATTATAAAAAGATACTGACATATACAGCCTGCGGCCTGCTGGTTTTTTATTTGATAATTACTTTGTATAATGCGGGAATGTCCAATCAGGCGTTTCATATGGTAAATGCCCATGCGCAGTCTACTGTAGGGTATGACGTATTAATTGATAAGGGCTTTTTGGGGCACGCATGGTTTTATCTTACGCATCCTTCAAACAATTTTAATGAATTGGGCTGGAATTTAGATACTCGTGTAACGCGTTTTATGGAAGAAGGATTACAGCCGATTCTTGGTTAATTTGTTCTTAAATTTTCAATGAATACGAATATTGTTTCATTTATTAATATTTAGTAGGGGATTGTAATGCCGAAGAAAAAACAATCTACACCAAATGTCGCTGTGATCTATGCAAGATATAGCAGCCATGCACAAAAAGATGCAAGTATCGAACAACAAATAGCTGAATGCACAGAATATGCGCAGGTCGCAAATTTGCAGGTAATAGAGGTATATGCAGATCGTGCTGTGTCTGGAAAAACAGATCAGCGCGCGTCGTTTCAACGTATGATGCGTGACGCCGAAAAGGGAAAATTCGGAACAGTTATTGCATGGAAATCAAATCGTATAGGCCGTAATATGCTGCAGGCGATGTTGAATGAAGAACGGCTAAGTGAATTAGGAGTCAAGGTGCTGTATGTGGAAGAGGATTTTGACGATACAGCCGCCGGACGTTTTGCACTGAGGTCAATGATGAACGTAAACCAGTTCTACAGTGAAAACATGGCTGAGGATATCAGACGTGGTTTGCGTGATAATGCATTGAACGGAAAGATTACAAATGGACTTTTGCCATATGGGTATCGGAAAGGCCCCGATGGTAAATATGAAGTTGATGAGGCAAAAGCCGCGGTTGTGCGCGAAATTTTTACCCGTGTAGCATGCGGCGATACTTACGCAAATATTGCCGCGGATTTAAATGCCAGAGGCGTTAAAACGGGGCGCGGGAAGGAGTGGGGGAGAAGCAGCTTTCACACGATCGTGAACAATGAACGGTATACGGGCGTATATATCTATGATGATATTCGCGTCGAAGATGGAGTTCCGCAGATTGTAGATAAAGATTTGTTTTTGAGGGTGCAAGCAATGTCTAAAATAAAGAAAAATGTGAAAGGTAGACATAATTCTAATGGTGATTTTTTGTTGACAGGTAAATTGTACTGCGGCAAATGTAAAGGCCATATGGTAGGAAACTCCGGTACCAGCAAGCAGGGAATTCCGCATTATTACTACGTGTGCAATAATCAGCGGGTAAAACGAATATGCGATAAAACTGCGGTGCGGCGTGATTGGATTGAAGAAGAAGTAGCGAAAATTGTAAAGCAGCATATTATTCAAGATGACGTTGTCAACTGGATTGCGAATATATCTGTTCAATTCAGCAAAGAAAGCAAAAAAAATTCCGAGTTGGCAATGCTTGAAGATGAACTAGCGGAGAACAAGCGCGCAACTCGGAATATTTTGAATGCAATTGAAATGGGTGTTGTTACAGCAACGACGAAAAGCCGTTTGATTGAACTGGAAACAGAACAGTCTAACCTGTTATCGAAAATAGCTGTAGCAAAATCCGATATAGTGGATATCAAACAGGATGATGTTATAGCCTGGTTAGATACATTCCGTAACGGTGATATCACTGATAAAATGTATCAGGCAAAATTGATAAACGATTTTGTATCTGCTGTCTACGTATACGATGATAATATAAAAATCGTGTTTACTTTTGGCGGAAAGAACAACGATATAAAAAATGTAATTGAAAAAATTGATCACTCTTGCGATGAGGAATGTGAATTGGATGGGGTTCGCATAAGCTCCCGCCTGCTTCACCATGCCGCCGCAGACGGTTTACGAGTCTGCGGCGGCATTTTCAGTGTATGGGAAATCAGAGACTCGACCTCTTCTCACAGAGTACGGCGGAAAGATAAGAATCGACTACATGTGTAGTGCATGGTAAGGAGGATGGCGTGCTGTGAATGTATTAATTATCGATGCCCAGGGCGGAGGGATAGGCCGTCAGTTAATTACGGCAATTCAGCAGCAGATCCCGCAGATGGAAATTACTGCGGTTGGAACGAACAGCACGGCGGCAACCGCCATGTTAAAAGCAGGTGCGAATCATGTGGCGACCGGCGAAAACGCGGTGATAGTTGGCTGCCGCAAGGCGGATGTCATCATGGGTCCGATTGGGATTGTGATTGCAGACTCTTTATTTGGAGAGATTACGCCTGTTATGGCACAAGCCATTGGCCAAAGTCAGGCCAAGCGAATTTTAATTCCCATGAATCACTGTGACAATCTCATTGCCGGCGTGCCGGATCTCAACGTCGGCAAACTTGTTCAACAGGCGGTTATGATGTTAAAAGAACTAAGTAGTTAAGCTTTGTTGTTTTTGCGTACCTGTCCGGCCTTGTATCAAAAAAGCATATGGCTTTTCTTTAAAGCCATATGCTTTTTTACTTAATAATCAGCGCAGGCGGAGATTCGGCCGGGAAAGAAATGACATGTTGCGGCTACAGGGGATTAGCCTTGTGAAGCAAGGCATAGTTGCGCAAGCGCCGAGGTCCTCCCGGATTCCTTTTTGACTGCAAATGTCCAGAAACAGCCGTCCTGTTTGCGATAGATAGAGAGCTGTTCGCCCTCATAGGAAGGCGTTGAAAAGTGAATTTCCAGCTCCTGTATCGGCATGGATGCCAGTTCTTTCGCTGAAAAACTGTCAAGGAGCGCACGCACGTACGCGACATTGTTCATATGTCCGCCAAAGTCGGTGTCCGATGCGTAAACTGTGCGCTGATAAACAAGGTCTTTCTCTGTGAATGGATCTGAAAAACGTATGAGCGGTTCGGGGCAGACGATTTCCTTCGAATAGGGAAAATCCTCAGGAAATCCGGTCTCTGAGACTGGACACAACCGGCCGTTTTGCGTGTTGATGATGGCCCACTCCGTTTTTCCCTGTGCCACAAGCTGGCCTTGCCGCATCAACCGATAATACCGGAAACAGCGCCGGTCACTTGGCTTGTACACGCCGGGCCAGGTGTATGCATCCAGTTCTTGCATCATATGGGCTTTTTGAAAAAATTGTACACGCGTATGAACCGTCAGCCAGAAAATACTGCGTGCCGACATGGCCGCCGTTCCGACGCCAATCTGTTGTGCATGTTCGGAAGCAATATCCTGAAAAAGCGCAAAAATATTGGCATTTCCCAGCGCTGCTGTGGCGTCACACATGCTGGGGTCGACTGTAAGATGCTTCGTAAAAATACTATCCATTTTCATTTTGCTCCTGTTTGGCATTGCCTTCTTTTAAAAAGTTTGGATAAGCAATAGTACTTTACAGTATTATAGGGCCAATTCGAAAAAAAGACAAGTGATCGGACAAACATGCGGACAATGTCTGGCGATTTTTGAAAGAAGGGGCAGCTGCCGAGGGCTAATCTTTTTCCAAACGGCCGATATTATCCATACGGGCTTTATTTCATACAATTTTTTCAGAGGGATAAAACGCAAACAAAACTTTAACAGCTCTGTGATATACTGAATGAAACAAGCGTAAGGTGGTGAGGTTTATGTTTAAAATATTAGTGGTGGAAGACGATCGGGAATTAAATAAAACGGTATGCTCCTATCTGAATCAAAACGGTTATGAAACAGAGGGGTGCCTGGGCGCAAATGAAGCCTACGATGCGATGTATGGAGGTACTTTGTTTGACCTGATTATTTCCGATATCATGATGCCGGGAACGGATGGATTTGAATTTGCAAAAACTGTGCGGGAGTTGAATCAGGAAATTCCCATTCTATTTATGACGGCACGGGATGATTTTGCATCTAAACAACGTGGATTTAAAATGGGCATTGATGACTATATGGTAAAGCCCATCGATCTGGACGAACTGCTTCTTCGAATAGAAGCCCTGCTGCGGCGAGCGAAAATAGCAGCCAGTAAAAAGTTGACGGTGGGCGGCTTGACCTTGGACGCAGAAGAACATACAGCCTATCTAAACGGTGCGGAGATCCCTCTAACGGTACGGGAATTCAATTTGATCTATAAACTCCTCTCTTATCCGAAAAAAACGTTCACCCGCTCACAGCTCATGGATGAGTTTTGGGATAGCGCTTCCTCTTCAGGCCCCAGGACTGTGGACGTGTATATGACGAAGTTACGGGACAAATTTTCGGAATGCAGTGATTTTGAAATTGTAACGGTTCATGGGCTGGGGTATAAGGCCGTACTAAAATGAGAGAAAAGAAGGAAGCATACAATTTATAAATTGAGTTTCTCAGTTAAAATTTCTATACCCCTTGAAAACACTGGTGTTTCCAGCGTTTTCGTCACCTCGGTTTGGCCCTT
>URVL01000143.1 GCA_900551265.1 uncultured Eubacteriales bacterium
CGCCTCTCCTACTAAAACTCAATATTTCCTACCAGGGCTCTTTTTTGTGCTGTCCGCACATAATGGGGCAGTGCACCTACAGGAGAAAGACGGGCCTTTGTTTGACTGTGCCCTTCCAATACGCGGCTTGCCGTTCTTCCGGGGAAGGACGACCAAAAAGAATGTGTGCTGGTTCGTCTGACTTTTGCAGAAAGTGATTTCGAGTTACCCCGGGACTATGGAAATATCCGCATGATTTTGGATAATTATAATGTATTTTTTCATGAGCGGTTACGCTTTGTTCGCTCGTCGCTGCTTGACTTGAAAAAACCCGGTTACAGTTTTCTGTAACCGGGTTAAATTCATGATTACGGTAAATGGATCTTTTGCGTGCTTTTTATGTTATGTATTACCAACGGGTCGTTTCGCCTTCACCCTGTACTGCAGGACGTCCGGGGACAATACCCTTCCGTGCATTCTCCAGTTCTTCTGTGAAATCGAGATGACGGTATTCTTCCGCTTCAGGTGCGGTCGGGAACCACTCGGCAAAATCTTCCCACATGCAGAGTTCCCATGCAGAATCGATTTGTGCAGCCGTATATTTGCCCTCATGCAGTCGCATGAAACCGAAAATATCGCGGACATGGGTCTTCTCAGCATCAATTACACAGGTTTCTGCCAAATGCGCCGGAATAAAGATGATGCCGGCTTCGGTACCGAGTACGACGTCTCCGGGGAGAACGACTGCCATACCGACATTGATGGGGACGTTGATGCCGACGAGCATGCTTTCACGGAACGGCGTAGGATCGCTGCCGCGATAATAGAACTGGGCGTTTTTAATACCGGAAATTTGATCCAGGTCACGGACGCCACCCCACGTCATACCGCCGCAGCCGGTTTTCGTGGCGATCAGGGTCGTGAGATTTCCGCCCCATGCACAGCCGTTGCGAACCTTATCATACATATCGATTACGATAAAATCATCCTTTTGGAGATCTTCCAGCGGCCACTGGTTAAAGTTGCCCTTCCGGCCTTCAACTTCATGACCATACTCCATCAGATAGCCGGCAAGATCAGGACGGGTGGGCATGTAGTGAGCGGTTACCGCGCGACCGACGACGACGGGCATATCGGGATTGGAACGCTTTAAGCCGGTCTCGTGCTGGTAATTATATCCAAGACGTACCAGAGGAGCCCACATCTCCTCAATGGTGGTTTTCCTGATACGTTCAAGGATCTCGTCCGGTACTTTCGGACGTCCATCGTCAAAACGCTCGCCCTTCCAAAGGGGAGTCAGCTGGATGATGTCTTCTTTGCAGTTGAATTTCATAATATCCTCCCGAACTCTTTACGGCCGCATCGCCGCTTATTCTGACATTGTAAGTATTCTATCCTGTGTCTGGAAAATTGTCAATCATTAAAATGTCTGAATAGCTGGGTGATTCTTGTTGAAAATATACAAATCAAACCCGCTTTTCAATCGGAAAAACATGGCAAATCTTGTGTAACATAAACAAAAACAAGAAAAAGTTACTCGATACAAACAAATAATTATACTGAAACTATTGACAAAATACGATAAACCCTTTAAGCTATACGGTGTAGCGATAGGCGCACGCGGTTTTCGATACAATTGCAGTGCGCAATAGATATCAAAAAATGAAAAGACGAGGTGCAAACGATGAGTAATGCCAAGTTCGAAGAAGTTCTTGCCCATGTCAAGACCGCTTCCAAACCATCGGAACTGAAGATCACGGATATTAAGATTTGTGATATCGGCCGTCCTTACGGTACTTCTGTGATTAAGATTTTGACTAACCAGGGTATTGAGGGTTATGGTCAGGTTCGTGAGGGCTGCAGCCGTGTTTATGCCGTCATGCTCAAACGACTGCTTATTGGCGAGAACCCCTGTAATGTAGACAAGCTCTTCCGCCGGATTAAGCAATTTGGCTGGCATTCCCATCAGGGCGGCGGTGTCAGCGGCATTGAGGTTGCACTGTGGGATCTCGCAGGCAAGGCTTATGGGATTCCTGTTTGGCAAATGCTGGGCGGTAAGTTCCGTGATAAGATCCGCATCTATTGTGATACCGATATTCATGGCAAACACGATGGCAAAACAATGGGTAAGGTGCTGAAGGAACGCATTGAAACCAGAGGATACAATATCGTCAAGATGGACCTTTCTGCAGACGAGCTGTGCTTTGAAGTTCCCGGCGCCACGACCTGCCCGACCGATCATATGAAGCAGGCTCTTGAGGATGCTGAGAAAAAAGGCATGCAGTACCGTTCGATTGAAAACATTGAGAACATGACGAAGGAAGAACGTCATGAAATTATCAAACTGCGCAATGACATCGTATTCCGTGAGTGCTTCCCGGGCAATCAGCGCGGCATTCACCTCACGGAAAAGGGCCTTGATATTATGGAAGAGTATGTCAAGGAAGTACGCGATGTTGTCGGCATGGAAATCCCGATTGCGACCGACCATTTCGGCCCGATCAGCATTGGTTCCTGCATTAAGCTGGCGCAGAGACTTGAAAAGTATAACCTTGCGTGGCTTGAGGATATGGTTCCGTGGATGCAGGCTGACGATCTTGCCGAGATTCAGCGCAATACCACTGCGCCGCTGTGCACCGGTGAAGATATTTATCTGAAGGAAAATTATAAGGACCTCTTTGAAAAGAGGGCAATCCGTCTTGTCCATCCGGACGTTATCAGCGTCGGTGGTATTTATGAGTGCAAAAAGGTTGGCGATATGGCGCAGGACTATGGCATCAATATGGTAATCCATATGAATGAGACGCCGATCGCCGCCATGGCTGCGGCAAACGTTGCGGCGGCAACTGAAAACTTCTTTGCACAGGAGTTCCATCACAACGATTATCCGGATTGGTCCGACATGGTGATTACCCGTGACAATCCGATTGTCCATGACGGTTATATTACGGTTCCTGAAGAGCCGGGCCTCGGCATTCTTGGCCTGAATGAAGAGTGGCTTGAGGCACACCTTGCTCCGTCTGCCAACGGTAAGGTTTGGCAGGATACGGACGAGTGGGACTTCTGGCAGAGCCGTGACCGTATTTGGCTGTAAGCTTTTCGATCTGAGAATATTGATTCGTTAAATTTATAAAGACCTGCGGGCCTTTTGGCTCGCAGGTCTTGAAATTATCCCGGCTGTTTGGATCTGTTTTGGCCGGGCATAAAAATAGGGGAGTCATACTATGAAACCTGTGACAAAAGAGAAAATTGGCTGGGGGTTTGTCGGCACGGGCCGTATCGCAAAGGACTTTGCGGAGTGTATTGCATTGCTTGACGACTGTTATGTGGCGGCGGTTGGTTCCCGGACGGTTGAGAGCGCAAAACGTTTTACCGACGTCTATGGTGGAAAACCGTATGGCAGTTATGAGGAAATGATGCAGGATCCGGACGTAGACGTAGTATATATTGCAACGCCACATATGGTACATGAGGAAAATGTCGAGATGGCGGCAAAATACGGCAAGAATATTTTGTGCGAGAAGCCGTTTGCCGTCAACCGTCCCCAGGCGGAGCGCATGTTTGCGGCGGCGGAAAAAGCCGGCGTGTTTATCATGGAAGGCCTGTGGTCCCGCTTTTTCCCGGTATGGCAGGAGGCCAAGCGCGTCTTGGATTCCGGCGAACTGGGTCGTATTGTTTCCATCGATGCCGCTACCTGCTGGGGTTCTCCCCGTGGCCCGGAAGGGCTGCCGGTTGACGATCGCCGTATGGATCCGAACTTGGCCGGCGGTGCGCTGCTGGACGCTGGTATTTATGTTCTTGCGGCAACTTCTGTTGCCATTGGCGGCATGACGAAAATGCCAAAGCATATCTACAGCACAATGCGTTTTGAAAGAACTGGAGTGGACTCGGATACGGATATGTTGCTGGAACTTGATAACGGTGTGACAGCCCATCTGGTTTGCAGCCTGCATCGCCGTAACCATGAAGCGACTATCTACTGTGAAAGCGGCAACATTCATATTCCGCTCCACCGGTGCCCGAGAAGCCTGACGATTACCAAGAGAAAACCGCATGCAAAAATAGTGACGCCGAGCGCTACAAGTTTCCTGCTTGATGGAACGGAATCCCGGACTATAGAACTGCCATATCAGAAG
This sequence comes from uncultured Eubacteriales bacterium, assembly GCA_900551265.1. Classification (GTDB taxonomy): domain Bacteria; phylum Bacillota; class Clostridia; order Oscillospirales; family QAMX01; genus Allobutyricicoccus; species Allobutyricicoccus pentlandensis. The sequence continues at coordinate 4,116 of URVL01000143.1, forward strand.
TATGGTTTCCAGTTTGAGGCAGAAGCTGTGCATGACTGCCTGCGTAAGGGCCTGAGAACCTGTCCGCAAGTAACGCCCGAGGAGACGCTGACTTTGATTGGTATTTGTGATCAGATTCGAAAGGAGCATGGTTTCCAGTATCCCTTTGAGGGCTGATCTGATAAGATATCATGGCGCTATCGTCTGTATGTACAGGCGATGGCGCTGATTTTTTTGCAGGAAATAAAAATATAAATTGCATTTTTAAAGATCATCAAGTATAATAGGCCTTGAACGGTTTTTGCCGGTTAAAAAGAGAAATACCGGCGTGGATTAAAATGACGGTCAGGGAGGTCGCTTGCATGGAGAACGTGAAAGAAAAAATTGGCTGGGGGATTTTGGGCCCGGGTAGAATTGCACATCAGTTCTGCGATTGCCTGGAGGAGCTGCCGGACGCGTATGTTGCGGCAGTAGGGTCCCGCTCTTTGGCGCGCAGCCGTGAGTTTACCGAGATCTACGGTGGGAAACCGTATGGCAGCTATCAGGAGATGCTGTCTGATCCGGATGTTGATATTGTCTATGTGGCAACGCCGCATCCAATGCATGAAGAACATGTTATTATGGCTGCGAACGCGGGTAAGGCCATCTTGTGCGAAAAGCCGTTTGCCGTAAACCGGCAACAGGCAGAGCGTATGTTTGAGGCCGCACGGCGTAACAATGTCTTTTTGATGGAGGGCTTATGGTCCCGTTTCTTCCCTGCATGGCAGTATGTCAGAGAACAGCTTGATGCCGGTCGCTTTGGCAGGGTGGAGGCCGTGTATTGCTGCACGGGATGGGGTTCACCCAGAACGCCGGAGCATATGGATCCGTCCAATCGCCTGCATGACCTGAATCTGGCCGGCGGTGCGCTGCTGGACGCCGGTATTTACAGCCTTGCGGCGATGTCGCGTGTTCGCGGGAAATTTGATATGCCGAAGGAACTTTTCAGCATGATGTCTTTTGATCCGACAGGTGTTGACGGCGACAACGATATGATGATGAAGTTTGAGGACGGCATGGTGGCGTATCTTTGTAGCAGCCTGCATCGCAGAGATATGGAGTGCAAGATTATCTGCGAAAAGGGCATTATCAGTATTCCTGTCAATCGTAATCCGGATAAGATTGTGATCCAGGAACGGGCGGAGTTTCCGCGCGTACCGAAGGACGTTGAGGAAAAGATGGAGCAGCAGCCGAAAAAAACCGGTATGCGCGACTACTATGCTTCCATGAATCTTTTGCCTATCAGCCAACGTCGTATGAGCGGCCGTGATATTCTTACAATGGAATTCCCATATCGTAAAAGCGGCTTTCAGTTTGAGGCGGAGGTCGTGCAGAAATGCTATCGCGCCGGGCTTAAGACTTGTCCGGATGTGACGCCGGAGGAAACGCTGCTGCTGATCAGCATTGCGGACGAGGTGCGCCGTAGAGCGGACTATTACTTCCCGTTTGAAAAATAGTATACATAATAATAATTTAAAACGCCCGGCGATGTATGCTTGCCGGGCGTCATTTACTATATGCGCCGGTTTCCTGACTATGCCGTAAAGCCTTGCCGGCTGTATATTCATTCTGACCGTTACTCTTTTACAAGAAATACCTTGTTCCCCCATGTGACATTGAATTTATCAGCTTTCTGCAAAAACAGCGTGCAATACAGACTGAAATATGGTATAATGAACAAAACTCGGACAGGCCGAGCAAAGAGGAAATTGTCAGGGAGGCGCTTTTATGAAAATTACTGAAGTGAAAACATACCTGGTGAATGCAAAAAGACAGAACTGGCTATTCGTGAAAGTGATGACG
>URVL01000144.1 GCA_900551265.1 uncultured Eubacteriales bacterium
TTTTATTATTAATTTTTTTTTTTTTTTTTTATTCCCCTCTTAAATATAAAATATTAATAAAAAACCGCCCCGGGGCCCCCCCCCCCCCCCCCCCCCCGCCATTAAAATCATATTTTTACCGAATAAAAAATACTTTTGCGGCGGCTGCCTTTCTGCCGCAGACTTTATTAAAAACAACAAAAACCCGCCGCCCGCCGTTTAAACACTCTTTATACCGTTTCTTTACTGCTCGTTTGTAATATCTTTTAACAGTTCAATGCAGGTATCCAGCATTCGCGCCACGTGGAAAAAGCCCTTATAGGTATGTCCTTTGCAAGGCGGCTCGGTAGGTTTCCCGTCCCTCCTCAAATATCCGAACCACTCCCCGTAAGCGGGGTCGGAGAAAGCGGAAAAAGCATAGTCGCAAAGCTTATAAAACCAGTCCTCATATTCTTTTTTGCCGGTGTTTTTATACATCAGGAGCGAAGCGATTATCGCCTCGTTATGCGGCCACCAGAGCTTCATATCGTGCTCATACGCCTCGGGCGGCAGGCCCTTGGCGTCGACAAAGTACAGAAGTCCACCGTATTCCTCGTCCCAACCGGCGCGGGTGGCGTTGTCGAAGATGGTCTGCGCCTTTTCGATGAGTTCAGGCTTGCCGAACTGCTTTGCGTACTCCAGCAGGAACCACACGCCCTCGATATCGTGACCAGGGTTGACGATGCGACCGTCTGTGAAGTCAAAGCGCGGCGTGCCGTCCGGGGCGACATTTTCCAGTGTACAGCCGAGATCAAACTTGACAAAATACTTGAAAATTTCCTCGACGCACTGCGTCGCGCGCGCGGCGTAAATATCCTTGCGCTCCGGGTCGCAGCGCATGAGGATGAGCGCGACATTGAGATAGATCATCGGAATGCCGAAGGCGCGGCCGCTGCGCGTCTCGGGAATGGTCTTGGGACCCATGCCGACCGGGTCTTCCATGCCGTGGTTGAGATCCCAATAGAGGTCTGCCATCTGCCGCGCGCGGGCAAGGCGACTTTCGTCGCCCGTGACGGCGTAATATTCCGCGTTCGCCATGGCGCAGAACGCCTCGGAGAAGCAATACCGGCGCTGCCGCAGCGGCTGACCGTCCTTTGTAACGGTAAAATACATACGGTCGCCTGCGGCGTGATTAAAGCAGTGACGCTCCATAAAATCAAGGCAGCTGCGGCTGGCGTCGAGCCATTCCGGCTTCGTGCCGTAGACTGTGCACAGATGGGCAAAGATCCAGCCGCACCGCCCCTGCATCCAGACGCTCTTATCCGTGGAATAGATTTTACCGGTTCGGTCGAGGCAGGTATAGACACCGCCGAATTCCGGATCCATGCCGTTTTTCAGCCAAAAATTTACGCAGCGATCCAATTCCGCGCGTACCCAAGTATGCGCCTCGGTAAATTGCTGTTTTCTCATTTCGTTCATGTACATGCACCTCTTGCTACAATTCAAAAACAGGTCTGTGATTTATGCTTTTACATATTTCTGGACAGCCTCTTCAATCATCTGCTTCGCACAGACGACGGTGTCCATGTCGGATGCGACAAGATTCGGCAGCGGCGCGCGCACAGTACCGACGTCCATACCTTCACGGCGCAGAATCTCTTTCATGACGGCGTAGAGATTGCCATGGCAGCTGCACATCTTATAAATGATGCGGCAGCATTCGTTTTGAATTTCGCGTGCCAGCTCCATGCGCCCGGCGTGATAGCATTCGTAGATTTTGAGATAGAGCTCAGGCATGACGGCGTAGGTGCCGCCGATGCCGCCGGTCGCGCCGATGGCAAGACCGGAGATCAGCTGCTCGTCCGGACCGTTGAACACGACGAGCTCGCGCTCGGTCGCATCAAGCCACATCTGGATATCCTGCGTCGGCATAGACGAGTTTTTAACGCCGATGACGCGCAGATTTTTAGCCATTTCCTGCAAAAGCTGCGTGCTGAGCGCGACACCCGCAAGCTGTGGGATGTTATAGATGATAAAATCCGTGTTTGGCGCAGCTGCAGAGATGGCGTTCCAATAGTCCGCGATGGCATACGGCGGCAGATGGAAATAGATCGGCGGGATGGCGGCGATTGCGTCAACGCCGAGGCGTTCAGCGTGCCGTGCCAGCTCACAGCTGTCGGCGGTGTTGTTACAGGCGACGTGCGCGATGACAACGAGCTTGCCGCCAACAGCGTCCATAACGGCTTCGAGGATGGCCTTGCGTTCTTCTACACTTTGGTAGATGCATTCACCAGAGGAACCACCAACATAAAGACCTGTTACGCCTTTGGCAAGCAGGTACTTAGCCAACGACTTTGTTCGAGAAGTTGATACTCTGCCTGTATCATCATAGCAAGCGTAAAACGCAGGGAAGATGCCCTGATATCTTTTTAACTTTTCATCCATTGTGTATTCTCCTTTTAGGCGGTAGCGGGCTCTCATAATGAGAGCCCGCTGAACATTTAAATCGTCAATTCGCAGTGAGTTCACTCATGGTAAATTCTTCATAGTACATATACCGCAAACCATCTGCCCACGAAGTGGTCGGCGATGCTTCATAGATCATTCCAATTCGTCCATCGCCAAGTTCAACTAGACTACTATAAGCAAAGAGTGCACTGGCCTCAGTAACCTGATAGACGTATTCCCAGTCGATAGAGTACTTCGTGCTCCCGTTGTCGTATTGACCATTTTCTTTGATCAAGCCGACATAGATACGCCCATCTGTTCTGGAGGTGTTATACGCCATTGACAGCAAAACTGCAGGATATGCTTGTCCATCTTTTTTCGAGACAACCGTTCCACTATATGAAAGTGCTGACAACTGGCTGTTCGTACCGGCCAGATTATCGCCAAGTCCCGATGTAACATCAATCCATGTTTCGCCGCCATCAAGACTTGTCGCGGTTTTAATCTTACCCCCGCTGCCGCTGGTATTTCGCATAAAAATCTGCAAATTGCCATTTGGAAGTTCTACAACAACAGATTCATGACCGACTGTTCCAGGAAGGCAGTCACCGTGTGCCCAAGTGTTTCCACCATCATCACTATAAATAACTTCCGTTCGTGCGCCACTTGTCAGCGTACCATTTCCTCCAGTAAGCTGATAGTAGATTGGAACAACCAGTCTGCCAGCATGATCACCATTCTGAATTTGAATGCCATGTCCAGGTCCAGTCAGATAGTACCGAGACTCTTCTCTCTTGACCATGCCAGAAATAATCTTGTCCGTATGCCACGTTTCTCCATCATCGTCTGAATAAACCTGCATGATATAACTGGTATTGTAAACTTGCAGTTCAGAGTCTTCATAGAAAATTTTCATCGGCACAGACTGCGAAGCTGCCTGTATGTCCGAGCTGCGCTGCGTAACATGCAAAAGCTGACCGTCCTTGTACAGTTCATAATTTTCACCGAGACTGTATTCTGAAAGCTCACCAAGCGACAAATTGCTATCATCAACTGTCGTTCCGTCGGAAGAATACTCCGTCGGTGTACCCAGCAAATGATAAACGTTATATCTGCCATCCGCGTTCTTCTCGCCATAAATATCAGCAGCGTAGTTAAAGCGACTGCGAACGGTGTTCATATTAACATTTCCAGACTTCACGTTTTGATCGGAGAGCAGGAAATATTTATGCCCCGCAATGGTGCAGAAGCCGTCACCGAATGGCATACTCCGAGCGACACCACCATGCGCTTGTCCATAAGCATCGATATTAAGTGATTGGAAACCGCCGCCGTTCCAAGCAAAGGCGTCTATCAACAGCAAAATTCTGTCTGTATGCTCAGTATCTTCTACGATGACTCCATCAATAAAGGAGGCTGAGCCTTGTTTGTATCCGTATTCATCTGCATAGTCACTCATATGCAGACAATCTGGCGTAATCGCATCTTCCCAACCATCATTCGCTGTATAGCTGAGTGCCTGATGCTTGATTCTAAGTGCAGAGTCAATATTCTCTGCTGAATCGCCAGTGCTGCCATAGTTTGTATCGGAACCAGCAACTAAGGTTCCCTTTGAAGAGTACAGCAAATACGGAATTCTGAAGAATGTCGAGCTTGTAGCATCGCCCTCGTAAAAAACATTCCTGGACGTTGGCCTTGTCAGCTCAAGAAGCAGTTCGTCAGAAAGTGCCGACGTGAAGACATAGATATAATCAATTGTACCTGTGTATGGATAACTGCTGGAACTAATCAGCCGATCCATTTTCCCAATATAACCAGTCGTCAAGTTCGGAATATCGCCTAGCCATTGGTAATCATCACCTGTTTTGGCTGTCGTTCCGCCTTTTTGACCATTTGCAAATAACTTGTAACCTACGCCGCTTTCTGCCTTGAACGCAACGATATTGTCTTCATAACCGAACGTAGTGCAGTAAGCAGAATATTTAGGAGAATCAGAATTTCTAAATTCAAATCCAACACGGTTGCCCGATTGATACAAGTGGAAATGTGCATCGTTTTTGCTTGTATCGCTGACACTCAGAAGTGAACCAGGTCCATTTGTCGTGTTTTTGTACTTCACCAATATGGTAATGTTATCAGCGCTATTTAGAGTCTCAAGAACGTCATCACTAAGTTGGACTGCATCATCGTCACTCTGAATGTTCAAGTCATGCTTTGAGAATACCAAGGGATTACCAATAGGCCATTCTGCTCCGGAGATTGCCGCCGCTTCTTGCTGTGACATAAATTCTGGAAGAAACGCAACAAAAGAAATATCTCCTACAAAATTTGCATTATTACTCGAGTTTGCCAACGCGCCAGATGTACCACCAATATTCAAAAACTGAATATCATTAACCTCTGCATTATAATTGAACCACGAGGCGAAATTCGGAAACTGTGTAGTGGTACTCCCATCAAAGCTTGTTACAGATTTTGCTTGTGTATTTGTAAGGTCGCTAGCATCTACACTGTAAACAAAGGTATGCCAGCCAGACCCGGTAGTTGTTCCACGGAGATTTGCGACCATTCCACCTGGGAAATCAATTCGTTGCATTTTCATCCCAGAAACATTATTAACCATAATCGCACCATATTTGTCCTTCTCTGTGGAGCTTCCCGCCGCAAATAGGACTTGATTTGTAGATGCCGTACTTCTATATCGAACAATAACTGTTCCTTGAGTGCTGGCTTTTAAGCGCGAAATATCCTGTTCTGTTCCCGAAACGATACGGCTTCCGTCAAATGAAGTATCGCCGTCAAAATTATAATAGAAGCCGGTTTTACTTGCTCTTGATAAGACTTCTATTATGTTGCTGCCATTTGTGCTGGAAGCGAATACCGAAAACGGGAACATAGTCAAAAGGAGACACGATACAAGAAATGCGCTAAATAGACGTTTCAAAGTATGTTTCATTTGTTTGCCCTCTTTCTTTAATAACTCTGTACATATTTGTTTGATGAACAGAACTTGCTTATAATTTTTATAAAGAAAATGGAACTATCCTGTGATTTCAGAAACCTTAACTTTGCGGTCTTCACGAAGCGACTTTGTGGCCGCGTCTGCAGAAGCAATTGCTGCGCGTGCAGCTTCACCGGTCAGGAGCGGACGGAACTCGTCAGTAACCGGATCGCCATGCATAATGCCATTGAAGAACTTCATTTCATTCTTCATGATTCCGTGCAGCCACAGCGGCGGCTTTTTGCCCGGATGACCGTACTGGATTGCACCATCCATTTCTGTGCTGTGATAAATCTGAGTCCTCTGATCGTCTTCTTCCTGGGTCTCATGAACCAGATAATGCTCTTCTTCACCATCTGCAGTTTTAACCGTCATGCCGACATTGCACATATCAATTTTAATGTAGCCTTTTGTACCCTGAATCAGCACATAA
>URVL01000145.1 GCA_900551265.1 uncultured Eubacteriales bacterium
TTTTTATCGCAGTCGATACCCGCTGCCTAGGTGATATCGCGGCACTCTTCGATGGAGGAAATGCCATATTCTTTCAACACGCCGTTGATCTTGTCAACACGTCTTTCATAGCTTTCAAACAATGCCATATCTTTCGTTCCTCCTTACTCTTTACGGGGATCGATGTAGCGGACGCCCTCATCAAAACGGCCATACTTGCCCATCGACTTCTCATAAGCGGTGTTAGGATCGTCGCCCTTTTTGATAAAATCAGTCATTTTGCCAAGAGAAACAAACTCATAGCCAATTACCTGATCATCCTTGTCAAGCGCCATACGGGTGACATAGCCCTCTGCCATTTCCAGATAGCGTACACCCTTTTTACGAGTGCCATACATTGTACCAACCTGGCTTCTGGTACCTTTTCCCAGATCCTCCAGACCTGCACCGATCGAAAGCCCTTCTTCTGAGAACGCGGACTGACTGCGGCCATAAACAATCTGAAGGAAGAGTTCACGCATCGCGGTATTGATGGCATCGCAGACAAGGTCCGTATTGAGCGCCTCAAGGATGGTTTTGCCCTGCAGTATCTCCGCAGCCATGGCAGCAGAGTGCGTCATACCGGAGCAGCCGATCGTCTCAACAAGAGCCTCTTCAATCACGCCATTTTTAATATTCAACGAGAGCTTACAGGCGCCCTGCTGTGGTGCGCACCAACCGATACCGTGTGTAAAACCGGATATATCTTTAATTTCCTTGGCCTGTACCCACTTGCCTTCTTCAGGAATAGGTGCAGGACCATGGTCGGGACCCTTGGCCACACAACACATATTTTCTACTTCATGAGTGTAGTTCATTGAAATTCTCCTTTCCAAATTCACTCCAATTTATTATACCACGCTTTTTTCCTGAAATCAACGAATATGGCGAAAAAACTGTACTTCTTCCTATGGTCTTTCACAATATCAAATAACACGTTTCAAAGATTCAGTTTTAGGAAAATAAATAAAAAACATTTTGAAATTCTTCCAATTATTTATCTTCATATGATATAATTCAAATATAATTTTTGTTTTTTCCTATAAATTACAAAAGAAAACGGAATTATGAGGTGTTGCTATGTTAACTGCTGTTCATGGATCCTCCGTGCGTCTGCTCGACGGGGAGCTTCTGCGCCGTCGCCGGACAAACCGGGATTATATGATGAGTCTTTCTGATGACAACCTACTGATGAATTTCCGGCTGGAAGCCGGCCTTTTTTCCGCAGACCATGTTCCGGCGAATGCTCATGGCGGTTGGGAATCACCTTTCTGCCAGCTCCGCGGACATTTCCCCGGCCACTGGTTAAGCGCTGCAGCGATGCATTATCACGCCACAGGAGATCTTGAAGTCAAAGCAAAGGCCGACACACTTGTAGCCGAACTTGCACGCTGTCAGGAAGAAAACGGAGGAGAGTGGGTCGGTCCCATCCCGGAAAAATATCTTTATTGGATTGCACGAGGCAAAAGTGTCTGGGCGCCTCAGTACACCATGCATAAAGTAATCATGGGCCTGCTTGATATGTATGACTATGCAGGGAATACGCAGGCGCTGGAAATTGTGAAAAAACTGGCCAACTGGTACCTGCGCTGGAGCCGCCAATATGACCGTGAGACCTTTGACAATATCCTCGATATGGAAACTGGCGGTATGCTGGAAGTATGGGTACAGCTATACTCCTATACCGGTGACCCTGGCCATCGTGAGCTGATCGACAAGTACTACCGTTCACGCCTATTTGATTCCCTGCTTGACGGCCAGGATGTGCTGACCAATATGCATGCAAACACGACGGTTCCGGAGATTCTGGGTGCAGCACGCGCCTATGAGGTTCTGGGGGATGAAAAATGGCTTCGTATCGTGCAGGCCTACTGGGACAAAGCCGTGCGAGAGCGCGGCAGCTTTGTCACTGGCGGGCAGACCTGCGGTGAAATCTGGACACCCATGGGAAAAATGAGTGCGCGTCTGGGTGATAAAAATCAGGAGCATTGCACGGTTTATAACATGATGCGTCTGGCCGACTTCCTGTTCCGCGTTACCGGCCAGCGCGAATATGCTGATTATTACGAAAAAAATCTCTATAACGGCATCATGGCCCAAGCCTACTGGAAAGGCAACTTCACTCACGGTCAACATTCCGACCATCCGGATACCGGTCTTTTGACCTATTTCCTTCCGCTTCGCAGCGGCGGGCGCAAAGGATGGGCATCTTATACCGACGATTTCTTCTGTTGCCATGGTACCCTCGTTCAGGCAAATGCTACCTTGTCCGGAGGCCTCTATTACCGGGGTGAAGACTCCCTGTATGTATGCCAGTATTTCGATTCCGACGTTTCCGTGGAATTTCACGGCACGCCGGTTTCTCTGCGTCAGCGTATTGATACGCTGACAGGCAGCAACCATACGTCCAGCTGGTCAACAGGCAGCCAGAAGATTATGGCTACTGCCGCCCGCTATCCCAGCCGTCCGGATTGTCTGTGCGTCAATCTTCTGCTTGACTGCGCAGCGGAAACCGAATTCACGCTCCGCCTCCGGCTTCCCGACTGGGTGCCGGACGGCGCGTCCCTGTCCGTCGACGGTGAAGCAGTCCCCTGCACATCGGATGATGACGGATTCATTTCCATCCATCATGTTTGGAAGGAAAACACAGTCTGCCTGAATTTACCGCTGTCCTTACAGTCTTTCCCGCTGCCCGATATGCCCGATACGGTTGCCTTCCGCTACGGACCAATGGCGCTGGCCGGCCTCTGTGCGGAAGAGCGTATGCTCTACGGCGACAAAAAAGATCCCCGTACCATGCTGACCGCTGACAATGAGCGCGAATGGGCTTCCTGGAAACCGACGTTCCGTCTGGTGAATCAGCCGGTCGGTATGCGTTTTATTCCGCTGAAGGATGTCGGATATGAACCATATACCGTCTATTTCCCGGTTCGCCCAGTTTCGTCAAAATAATATGGTTCTTGTCAGTAAGGTAAACTTATCCTCCCTTCCTTACAAAATCTTTGGCTGGTTTGTATACCTCTTGAATCTTGACAAAACGCATACGGTCCGTTAGAATGAAAACAAGAAATTTAAGATAGAGGCGCATTGTGTAATCAGTAGCCAGTCTTTTAAAAGGCCGCGCTGGGTCATTGAGGCTTGTGAAAGGTACAGATGCCGAAGCGTTCCCTTTTGCGCAGGGTTCAGCTGGACGGATGAAATAAGATTCATCCGGCTGTCGCCAGAGAACGGCGGAGTGCTATCTTTGTTCCCATAGTGAATTTCCGGGAGTTTCCTGTAAGGGTGGCTACCGTTTCATGTTTGGTAATAAAGCAGCTGACGTCGTTTCGGCTGCTTTATTTTATTTAGGAGGAATATGGTATGACAAAGCAACCAGTGTTTGAAGGAATCGCAACGGCGCTGATTACGCCACTGGATGAAAATGGTATTCAGTATGATCAATTTGGGAAATTAATAGACTGGCAGATTGATAGTGGTATCGATGCGCTTGTAATCTGTGGTACAACCGGCGAGTCGTCCGCACTCAGCGACGCAGAACATCGTGATGCCATTGCATACGCCGTAAAACGTGCGGCGGGGCGCGTTCCTATCATTGCGGGGACCGGCAGCAATGATACTGCATATGCCCTGGATTTGACACGCTTTGCCTGTGATGCGGGGGCTGACGCCATGCTGGTTGTGACGCCCTACTATAATAAAACTACGCAAAATGGTTTGATCCAAATGTTTACGGCTCTGGCCGATGCAAGCACCAAACCGCTCCTCTTATATAACGTTCCCTCTCGTACAGGCATTAATATTGAGCCTTCCACTTATGCCGCGCTGGCCGACCACCCGAATATTGCCGGCATTAAAGAAGCTAACGGAAATATTGCAAAGATTGTTGAGACCGCAGCGCTTGTGCATGGCAAACTAGACATTTATTCTGGAAACGACGACCAGATTGTTCCCATCATGGCCCTTGGTGGACGTGGATGCATTTCTGTCCTGTCAAATGTCATGCCGGCACAGACGCGTGAGATCTGCACCCGGTTCTTCCAAGGCGATGTTGCAGGCGCAGCCGAGCTTCAATATCAATATCTGCCGCTTATTCATGCCCTTTTCAGTGAGGTAAACCCGATTCCTGTAAAGGCTGCCATGGCGGCAATGGGATTCTGTAAAGATTATCTTCGACTTCCGCTCGTTGAAATGTCCGAAGGTCCACGCGCCAAGCTTTACGCTGTTATGCGTGAGCACGGCCTCATCCGGTAATTGAACTTTCATCCTGAAAGAAGGTGTTTTCCATGCTGCACTCCAACCTGTCGGTAAATGAAAAAGGCCATCTGGCCATAGCAGGCGTAGATGCCGTTTTTCTCGCAGAGAAATACGGAACCCCGCTTTACGTACTCGACGAGGACCGCATACGCGCCAATGCCCGCACCTATGTTCTCTCTATGAAGTCGTGTTTTGGCGAGGATTCCCGTCCCCTTTACGCCAGTAAAGCGCTCAGCTTTCGCGGTATTTATAAAATCGCGGCCGAAGAGGGTATGTGCGTCGATATTGTTTCTCCTGGAGAGCTCTATACTGCACTCTCCGCTGGTTTTCCCGCAAAAGATATGTTCTTTCATGGCAATAATAAGACAGACGCCGACATTCAATATGCCATTGATCATGGCATCGGTTTTTTCATTGTCGACAATGCCGAGGAGCTGGACGCAATTGACGCATATGCCGCAGAAAGTGGAATTGTGCAGAAAATTTTGCTGCGTGTGACGCCTGGTATTGATCCGCACACATTTGCAGCTGTCAATACCGGTAAAGTAGATTCGCAGTTTGGCGTTTCCATTGAAACCGGTCAGGCGCGCGCTTTTGTCGGAAAAATTCTGCAAAAGGAGCATATTTCTTTGTGTGGGTTTCATTGTCATATTGGTTCGCAAATCTTCGATCAGGTTCCATTCTGTGACGCAGCGGATATTATGATTCGTTTTATCGCAGATATGAAGTCTGAGTATGGATTTTTGACGGAAATCTTGAATTTGGGCGGTGGTTTTGGCGTGCGCTATGTGGAAAGTGATCCACAAATTGATATTGCCGCCAACATTCGTCTGGTTGCCTCCCATATTAACGCGCGCTGCGACGAATTCGACGTCCGGCGTCCCACCATCTTGATGGAACCGGGACGCAGCATTGTCGCCGATGCCGGTGTAACGCTTTATTCCGTTGGCAGCGTAAAAACAATCGATGGTTACCGCAGTTATGTATCTATAGACGGCGGTATGAGCGATAATCCGCGATATGCGCTTTACAAATCGCCGTATACCGTTGTGCTGGCCAGCCGTGCAGATGAAAAAGCGGATTTCCTGTGTACCATAGCGGGCCGCTGCTGTGAAAGCGGCGCGCTTATCCAGGAAAACGTGACGCTCCCCCGCCCAAAACGCGGCGATATCCTTGCGGTGCTCGTCACCGGCGCCTACAATTATTCCATGGCGTCCAACTATAACCGAATTTGCCGTCCGCCTATCGTCATGATCTCCCACGGTGAAGACCGTCTCGCCGTCCGCCGTGAGACCTTTGAAGATTTGACGGCGTGCGATTTATAATTCAAAACCGCGAATTGGATTTTAAAACCAATTCGCGGTTTTGTTTTTCCTAATAAAGGTCTTACAGTGCAACAAAACAATCCAAAAACTGCAAGGTTTTATTTGTTTTGCTTCTCGTCGTACTTCGTAATTGGACTGCTGGCAGAGATGGGGCCTGACGCCTGCCTCCCCCGGCGATGCGCCGTGCATTTCAAAAAAATCCCGCGCGTTAAAAAC
>URVL01000146.1 GCA_900551265.1 uncultured Eubacteriales bacterium
GGCGATTTCCCCCGGACTCGATGCTTTCCGTCACTGGATATCAAAATTGCCGGTCGCGGGGTGTTTCACCAGATATTCATGAATCGCCTGTGCCATTTCATCGCCCTTTGGCGTCCAATAGTGATAGGCCGCTTTGTTTTCGGCAAACGAAATGCCCTTGCTCTTGACCGTGTGCGCAACGATCAGACTTGGTTTCCCTTTCTCCAGCGGAAGCGCGTCCAGCGTCCGGACAACTTCTTCCATGTTGTTTCCATCAATGTCACGTACAGCCCAGCCAAACGCCGCAAAATGATCGGAAATCGGCGTGAAGTCCATAATGTCCTGCACCTTGCCGCTGATCTGTAAGCCGTTGAAATCCACAAACACAACAAGGTTATCAAGGCCATAATGCGCAGCGGCAGCGGCAGCCTCCCAGTTGGAACCCTCCGCGAGTTCACCGTCGCCCATCACGACATAAACCTTTGCATCCTTACCGTCGGCGCGAAGCGCCAACGCCATACCGGTCGCAATGGAAAGTCCATGTCCAAGCGCACCAGTATTTGCCTCGACACCCGGCAACTTATACATATCAGGATGCCCCGGAATCTTCGTTTTCAGCGCGCCGTACGTATCAAGAACTGCCTTATCAAAATATCCCCGTTCAGCCAGCACAGCATATTGTACCATGCACTTATGGCCCGCCGACAACAGAAAACGGTCACGGTCGGCCCACTTAGGATCGTCCGGACGGATCTTCATCTTGTAGAAATACAGCGCAGTCACGATATCGAGGCAGGACATCGCTCCGCCGAGATGGCCATGGTGGCTGGCCTCAACCATGCGCAGGACGTTCCGACGACTCTTTGCCGCTGAGAGCTCCAGATCCTTTATGCCCTGTTTCGTCACGACTGAGACGCCTCCTTCTCATAGTCATAAATACGCTGCACCTTCGGCATGGAACGAGACTTCGGATCAAATGTACAGCTTAAGTATTCATCAACCATCATTTTCGCCACTTCAATGCCAGTGACCTGCGCGCCCATGGTAATAATGTTGGCATTATTGGAAAGCTGCGCGCGCTGTGCCTGATAGACATTATTCACAAGTGCCGCATAAGCGCCTTTGACCTTATTCGCTGCAATGCAGACGCCGATACCCGTACCGCACACGAGAATGCCACGGTCATATTTACCGGAAGCGACTTCTGTAGCAACTTCTATGGCAACATTGGCATATATCGGATCATCACTTCCAAAATCAACGCACTCATGGCCCTTTGCTCTGACATGAGCAATCAGAGCCGCTTTAAAATCTGTCGCGTTGGGATCGCACCCGAATGCTATTTTCATAAACAACCACTCCACACTTTAAAATACTTGCAGGTTCCACGAATTTGCACAAAGACACCGCAGCCCTGTATATACAAGTATAATCATAATACCACATGTTTTTTCGTTTGTAAATACCTTTAACACATTCTTATTAATTTTCCTGTTTCAAAATTCACCGCTTTCCGACAGGGGCGCCTTGTCACGGAAACGGATTGACACAGCCGAAAAAGGTTGCTATCATATCAATATCAAGACAGGCGGCGTCTATACCCGCCAAGGGAGGATTCTATGTTATTTCTGTCCATCGACTTCGGCACATCGGCGGTAAAACTCAGTATCGTGGATGAAAATTCCCATACGCTCTGCTGGGCAAAAGAAAATTATCCCTATATATTGCTTCCCGGTGAAAAAGTAGAAATGAGTAAAGATGAACTGTGGCACGCACTTTTCGCTGCGGCAGAAAAACTTGACCCTGCGCTGCGCCGCAAGGTGGAATATCTCTGTTATGATACCTTTTCCCCGTCTCCCGTTATCCTTGACCGCAACGGCGACCTTGTATATGAAAACATCATTACGCATATGGACCGCCGCAGCCGTCCACAGACTGCTTTTATTGACAATTTGATCGGGAAAGACCGCTATATGAATATTTCCGGTATTTATCCGTTTCCCGGCGGCTGTTCTGCCATGACTTATATCTGGTTCCTGCAAAATGAACCGGAGGTCTACAAGACTGCCTACCGTGTCGGCCATTTGCCGACTTATATTCACAAGCAGCTCACCGGCGAGTGGATGGTAGATCTGGTGAACGCTTCCATGATGGGCCTTTATGAGACGACAACGCAGAGGGGTTGGTCCGATGAACTGATTCACGCATTTGGTCTGGAGCGTTCACTTTTTGGTGAGATCTATAATCCCGGAACGCGTCACGGTTCTCTGTTGCCCGAAATCGCCTCAAAACTTGGCGTGACAGCAGGCATCCCCGTCGCTGTCGGTACCAACGATGTTGCCTCTGCGCAAATGGGCGCACACAACTCTCACGCAGGAGAGATGATGAATACAACAGGCTCGAGCGAAATGGTCAGCATTCTGACCGACAAGCCGGCTGTCAATCCCGAATACTATCTCCGCAATTCCGCGCTTCCAGGTATCTGGCAAATCTATGCCACTACGGCGGGTGGTTTTGCCATAGACTGGTTCTATGACCAGCTCTGCCGCGAGATGACAAAAAAGGAATTTTACAAATATGTAGACGACGTAATCGAACAGTGTATGGACGACGACAGCGTCACATTTGATCCGTATATGACCGGCGACCGGCAGAGCCTTGAAAAAAAGACGGGTGCCTGGCACGGACTGACACTGGAGGCCACACGCGACAAAATGCTGGCCGCTATGCTGCGCAGTATGCAGGGCGTTTTGAAAAAAGCAATTGATCAGGCAGCTGCGGTCCAGAACCTCTCCCCCACCATTAAAATTTCCGGCGGTATGGCTACGCCCAGCTATATCAAGCTGAAAAAACATGAAATTCCCGGTTTTGAGTTTGAGGTCGTAGATGACTGTCCGATTCTCGGCAACGTCGAGCTTGTGAAGTATTATATGAATAAATAAACATTATGCAGAAACGGTACCCGTCCGGATTGCGTCTCCGGACGGGTACCGTTTTTATACTATACAACTGTTTTTCAAAAATTATGAACGATAAATGGAATTTTTCGGCGTTTTGTAATCTTAAACAGGAATTTGTATGTCGAAATCATGTTTAATTTACAATAATTTTAAACAAATTTAATGATTTATACAAAAAGAAATGGTAGAGTTGATTTCCTTTCTCGCTTTTATCACTTTGAAGCGCTGACAAGTAACGGCATTGGGCAAGAAGGAGGTACCAATGATTGAACTGGAACACATTTGCAAAACCTTTCGCGTAGCGAAGCGAAACGCGGGTATGGGCGAAGCTGTACGCGCACTGTTCCGGCGTGAATACACGCTGATCCACGCCTTGCAGGACATCTCCTTTCAAATCCGTGACGGGGAAATGGTCGGTTATATCGGCCCAAACGGCGCCGGCAAAAGCAGCACCATCAAGATCATGAGCGGCATTTTAAATCCGGACAGCGGCATGTGCCGCATTGATGGGCTTATACCCTGGAAAAACCGTCGTGCGCATGTCAGAAACATCGGCGTGGTGTTCGGCCAGCGTTCGCAGCTCTGGTGGGACGTACCGGTTATTGATTCCTTTGAGTTGATTCGGGATATCTATGAGGTGGAACCCTCTGCCTACCGGCAGACTTTAGACAAGCTTGTAACACTTTTGAACCTCAGCGAGATCATCCGCACGCCCGTGCGGCAGCTCAGTTTGGGGCAGCGTATGCGCTGTGAAATTGCCGCGTCTTTACTGCACAACCCGGGGATTCTCTTTCTTGACGAGCCAACGATTGGACTGGATGCCGTATCAAAAATTGCAGTCCGCAACTTTATTCGTCAACTGAACCGTGAACAGAAAACAACCGTCATCCTGACGACGCACGATATGCAGGATATCGAGGCGCTGACAGAGCGTATCCTGCTCGTCGGCCGCGGCCAGATCCTGCTCGACGGAACGCTGGATGAGTTGAAAAGCCGGAACGCACCGGTGCGCCGCATAAACGTCCTATATGCCGGAGGATACTTTGACCTGCCGGAAGGTGTCATATTGACATCCGATGAAAATGGGCACGCGGCGTTTACAGTGGACACACGTGTATGCAGCGTGTCATATGCGATCGAACAGCTCTCGCGCCATGCAGAAATTACCGATTTATCAGTAGAAGGCGCCACGGCCGAGGAATTAGTCGTATCTCTCTATGAGGAATTTGCCATATGAGACAGCTTCGGAAATATAGAAGTCTTTTTCGTATCCGCTTTAACGCCGGCATACAATACCGTGCGGCGGCACTGGCTGGCATTACGACACAATTTGCATGGGGTTTCCTCAATATTATGCTCTATATGACGTTTTATCGTAGCAATGCGGCTGCATTTCCCATGACTTTACAGGCGGTTGTCACTTATATGTGGCTGCGGCAGGCGTTCCTCATGCTCTTTGAGACCTGGGGGACCGAGAACGCCATTTTGGAGTCCATCACAGGCGGCGGCGTTGCCTATGAACTTGCACGTCCCGCCGGGATCTACGGTATGTGGTACGTACGCACATTCTCCGCACGCACATCCAAAATGTTGCTGCGCGCCGGTCCGGTCATCCTGGTAGCAATATTACTGCCTGCGCCCTACGGACTCGCCCTGCCGTCGAGCGCGGCGGCGTTTGCAGGATTTCTGTGCACGTTGGTACTGGGCGCGCTTGTAGCCTGTGCGTATATCATGCTCATTTACATCGCCACGCTCTACACCATGCAGCCGCAGGGCGTGCGAATTGCCTTCAACTCTTTGGCGGAACTGCTCACCGGCTCGCTCATTCCGCTCCCCTTTTTTCCGGCGGCGCTTGCGCGTATTCTGGAGCTGACGCCGTTTGCGGCAATGTGCAATGTGCCGTTTCGCATTTACAGCGGAGACATCACAGGCGCTGCGGCCTGGCAGGCTGCGGGGCTGCAGGTTTTCTGGCTGCTCGCCCTGCTGGCGCTCGGGCAGTTCCTGTTGTCACACGCACTGCGCCGCACAGTCATACAAGGAGGTTGAGCGTATGCGTCTTTATTGGAAGTACTTAAAAATCCATTTGAAAAGTCAGATGCAGTACCGGGTTTCCTTTCTTATGACAACGCTTGGTCAATTTATTACATCCTTTTCGGCACTGCTTTCCATTTATTTTTTAATGAGCAGGTTTCATGAAATCGATGGTTTTTCTCTGAGCGAAATTTTACTTTGCTTTGCTGTAATCTTAATGGCATTTTCCCTTGCAGAATGCTTTGTACGCGGCTTCGACCGGTTCTCTTCCATCATCTCAAACGGAGCCTTTGATCGCATTATGGTACGTCCACGCGGAGAGATGCTACAAGTATTGTGCTCACAAATCGAGTTCTCGCGGCTGGGGCGTCTGGTTCAGGCCATATGTGTATTTTGCTATGCCATTCCAACCAGCGGGGTCAGATGGACGGCAGACAATATCGTGCTGTTGATTCTCATGATTCTCTCAGGGATCGCAGTTTTTTCCGGTTTGTTTATCATCCATGCCTCTCTGTGCTTTTTTACGACGGAGGGACTGGAATTTATTAATATTTTCACAGACGGCGGACGGGAATTTGGCGCGTATCCTCTCGCTGTATATGGAGAGGGAATTTTGAAGTTTTTCACCTATATCGTCCCGCTGGCTCTGGTACAATATTATCCGTTCCTCTATCTGACAGGTAGGAGCGACCGCTTGCTTTATTTTCTGACACCGCTCATTGCCTGCTTGTTCCTCATTCCCTGCTTTCTGCTCTGGCGCGCCGGTGTCCGTCATTTCATTTTCCCGCGCAAAAGGTCTTTGCCTTTTACCACTCAAAATAGTCGCTCACTTGTGTTAAA
>URVL01000147.1 GCA_900551265.1 uncultured Eubacteriales bacterium
GGCGTCCTGCTCGACGCGGCGAAGGGCAGCCATGTCACAAAGAGCGGCCTGGAGGGTGCCGACACGGTAAACCTGTATATTCCCTTCGATGTGGAGGCCGTGGACGGCGTGACGGGCGTGTCAAAGCGCTATGCCGGTGCGGCGGAATTTCGGAATGCGGACGATCCGTCCGGGCTCTGGACGCTGACGGTGGACGGCAAGACTTTCTTTGTGCGCGGCGAGGCGGTACATCCCGACTGGGACGCGCAGAAACTGGAGGCCGCGTACGACGGCGTTTATAATGTGACAAACGTGGATTTTAAGGACTTTGGCGGCGAAATGCGCCACTGGGAAGTAGGTGGTGCGTAGATGCTGCGTTTTCATGTGCATGCGCAGGGGCTCGACGCTGTCCGGGAGAAGCTGCGCGAGGGCTGCCGGGAGGCGGAGCATACGCTCGCGGCACAGATCAGAAAGGACACCTCTCCCTATGTGCCGTTTTTAAACGGTTCGCTCGATGAAAGGACACGCGTAGACGGTGGAGCCGTCATCTATCCCGGCCCGTATGCGCGCTTCCTCTATTATGGAAAACTGATGATAGACCCCTCGACCGGCAGCAGTTACGCGCCAAAAGGCGGTACAAAAGTTGTGACAAATCAGGACCTGCATATCAGCCGGGCGTCCCATCCGAAGGCCCAGGCCTTCTGGTTTGAGGCGAGTAAGGCGGAAAATCTCGAAAAATGGATACGCGTATCGGAGAAAGAGGTGAAACGTGAGCGCTGAAACGCAGAAAACCCGCTCTCTGGTAGCGGCAAAGGAAGTGGAAAAAATCTCCCGCGCCATGCTGATTTGGGCCAATACGTTCCCGGAAAAGCCGTGCATGATACGGTATGAATTTCTGGATGCGGGAAACGGCGCCGAAACCGGTATGGCGCTATGCACCATCCAGGGCGCGTATATCACACGTCAGTATATTTTAGGCGGCTATCAGGCGGAATACCAGTTTAAACTCGTCTACCGTATCAGGCCCGGAGACAGCAACGACCGGCGCCTTCAGGCGGACGAGCTCTTAAACCGGTTTGGCGACTGGGCGCACACACAGAAACCGGACCTGGGCGATGGGATCACCGCCCGGCGCGTGGAAGCGACGACCCGTTCCTCCAAATTCGCCGCTTTTGAGGATGGATATGAGGACTATCAAATTTTAATGAAACTGACATACGAGGTGAATGTATCATGGCTGATTTGACCTTTAATACGACGGCGGGCGAAACGGTAGCGCGGGAACTGATGATCGCCTACCTGAATACGGGAGAGAGCGGAACCCCGGTGTGGTCCCCGATTGGAAAACGCGTGGAAGACAGCTCCGAGGAAATGGACTGGGGCGAGGAAACCAAGCAGGACATCCTGGGCCAGACCTATACCACACTGAAAAAGCCCACCATCACACAGACATTTGACCCGTGCGAACTGGATTCCAGCGACGCGGCGCAGGAAAAGATCTGGAATCTTGCGGTGAAGGATCAGAACGCCCAGGCGCTTGCCAACATGGATATGTTAATCGTGCATTTCTACGCCGGAACCGCCAATACTGCGGTATTTGCCGAGCGCTACTCCGCCTGTGCGGTGAAACCCTCCGGGCTGGGAGGCGAAGGCGGCGGCAACATCGGAATGCCGATTGACGTGACGTATGGAGGCGTTCGCACCACCGGCACGGCCGCGGTATCCGGAGGTACGGTGACTTTTACTGCGGACGAGGATTAACGTATGAAAGAACTGAACTTTGATTCCGGTCTTGTCACATACTCCTTAAATGGGAAGTGCGAAATTACGTTTAATCCCACGGACAGCGCGTTTGTAGAGCGCCTGTTCCATACGTTTGAAACGCTTGACCAGAAGCAGGAAGCTTACCGCGCCGAGGCGGAAAGCATTGAAGATCCCCGCCTAGTTTTTGATATTGCGCGGCAGCGGGACGCGGAAATGCGCGCCATGATCGACGAGACGCTGGGCGCATCCGTATGCGACGCGCTTTTCGGCGGTATGAACGTTTACGCAATGGCAGACGGCCTGCCCGTATGGTGCAACCTGCTGCTTGCCGTCATGGATGAGATCGACACGAGCTTTGCGAAGGAACAGAAGCGCACGAACCCGCGCATTGCAAAGTACACGGCGAAATACCACAGATGATGTACGATCTGCCGAAAAGCGTGGAGGTAGGCGGCTGTGTCTATGAGATCCGGTCGGACTACCGCGCTGTTCTGGACATCTGCGCGGCGCTGTCTGATCCGGAGCTTTCGGACGATGAGCGGGGGCTTGTGACGCTTACCATTTTTTATCCCGGTTTTCCCAATATGCCGCCGGAACAGTATCAGGAGGCGATCCGGGCATGTTTCTGGTTCATCAATTGCGGAACGGAGGAAAATAGCAGGCAAAAATCGCCCCGTCTGGTAGACTGGGCGCAGGATTTTCCGTATATTGTCGCGCCGGTGAACCGCGTATGCGGTCAGGAAATCCGCGCGGCGCCGTATATGCACTGGTGGACGTTTCTCAGCTACTACTACGAGATCGGCGGCGACTGTACGTTTGCGCAGATCGTGCATATCCGGGACAAACTGGCACGCGGGAAACCGCTGGACAAGTCCGAACGCGCGTGGTACCGGCAGAACCGGAATCTTGTGGATTTTCAAAGAAAGTATACGCAGGCGGAAGACGCGCTTGTAAAGGCATGGACAGAACCATAAAAAAGCAGCCCCATTTGACAGGGCTGCTTTTAAAGTTCGACTTTTACAGCTTCTGCTTTTTTCAAATATCGGTATGTATTTCGAATTCTGTTCCCGATTGCCGGATTTGTAGTGACGTCAAAGACTATGTATCTGGTTTCTTCATGAGAGACATAGGTGATTACAAGATATTTTCGCTTTAACCTTATGGTTTTTTGGGATGCAGATCCTCCAATAATCGCACCGAGAGGCCCCAGGCCAAAAGCCCCCATCAGAAGAGAACCGGCAACTGCTCCTCCTATACTGGAAACATACTGCTTTTGAATTTCAGCAGGCGTCATAACAGAGACATCCAGCATTTTTTCAGAGTCCAACGAAAATTCCTGGCCGCTGGCAAAAAACGTAATACGGTACGAATTATAGCGTACTTTACAGATAGAACCCTGCGGCAAATCCATCAAGCCGGAAACAAGCTGTAATTTACCTCTGAAAACGAAGCCTCTGTGTTTCTTCTGAGTGGAAATTTGCATGGGAGGCGTTTCCGGATATGGCTCCCCGGAAGCAGACTCTACATCGATAGAATGCAACGGCTGTTGAGAGGAAACTTTTTTGAATACCAGAATTCCCGTCAGGACAGGGACAACCAGCAAAGATACAAAAAAGAATACGATGAAAAGATCGGAAGGCTCCTCTCCAATAAAGAGCGCCAAAAGAATGAGCGTCCCTAGAAAAGAAGCAAGCACTGCTGCGATTGTAAGGAAAAAACGTTTTGCCTTACCCACTTTATGACACCTCTTTTTTTAGTATCGGCATGCGATTCTGTCCCAAATTGTCGGATAAAGAAATAATTTGATAAACGCGGCGCAAGCTTTCAAGTATTACACGTTTGAAGTCTGAAAGACGATCTCCTCTCCAGACCAGAAGTCCGGGGTAAACCGGATTTCGATTTCCTTCCAATCGGGATCCACCTCGTAGCCGATGACGCCGTTCATCTTTTTTCCGGCGGCTACGGTCCCATCCAGCTGTGGTTTATCCGTACTCAACATGGCGGACAGGTTCATACCGGCCGAATAGTCATCCACATACGCTTCAAAAGACAGCATGGAACTGACCGCAATATCGCGTTCGGAATTGTTTTCGATTTCAAACTCGCAGACAAGAAAGACCTTTCCATCCGACGGCGTCATATAATTTCCGCCGTTATTTTCAGAGACGTTTACAAGCGTAACGACAATGTCATGGAGTGCAACCTGATCGCCCTGGCCGAAGATCTCAGGCTGGGAATCGAAGCCGGTCTGTGAATCGGAATCGGGCGTAGATGCTGTAGACGCCGCCGTGTTGTCTTCTGTAACCTTTTGCGGTTGGCTGTCCCCACCGCCGATTGCGGCCGCTATGCCTATGATAATCAGTACCGCGAGAATGATGCCGACGGTCTTTCCCGCCCTCGCCTGTTTTGCGCCGCAATTGGGACAACGTTTTGCAGATTTTGCAATCTGTGTTCCGCAGGTTTTGCATATTACGAGCTTTTGTTTCATTTTGCAACACCTCTTTTTTACATAATATAACACGTTATACATGATTTGTCCACTATTTTTTTATAATTGAGGTGAGGTTATGCCAACGGAAGACGGCAGCATCGTAATACGGGCAACGATTGACGACAAAGACGCCGAAAAAAAATTAAAAAGTCTGAATTCTCAAATTGACAGGCTGGAAGAAAAAATCAATAAGACGCAGGCGAAACGTTCTCCCCTGGCGGAACAGGCCCTCGAACTCGGCGCCGCGCTGGACGCTGCAAAGCAAAAGCTCTATGAAATGCAGAGCGCAGGCGCCGGCGCTCATGTGAGCGCTGCACAGCTTACCGCGCAGAAAGAAAATGTGGTGGCATTACAGGCACAGTATAACGCCGTGCAATCCCAGGTAGAACGATACGACAAACAATTGAAGGATGCAAACTTTGATCTGGAGTATGCCAAGCAGCAGGCCGGCGAACTGCACCGGCAGCTGGCAAGGACGGGACCAGCAGCTGAAAAAATGGCGGCCGCCATGGACCGGGCGCAGAAAAGCGCAAAACGGTTTGGCGGGAGGCTTCGGGAGGTCCTGCGTAGCGCGCTCATATTCACTGTGATTTCACAGGGACTTGCCTCTTTTCGTGACTGGATGGGAAAGGTCATCCGGACAAACGCGGAGGCACAGGAGGCCTTTGCCAGATTAAAAGGCGCGCTTTTAACGTTGGCACAGCCGCTTGTTGAGGTGATCATTCCTGCGCT
The DNA here is from genome assembly GCA_900551265.1 of uncultured Eubacteriales bacterium. Taxonomy (GTDB): domain Bacteria; phylum Bacillota; class Clostridia; order Oscillospirales; family QAMX01; genus Allobutyricicoccus; species Allobutyricicoccus pentlandensis. The sequence goes on from URVL01000147.1 coordinate 4,967, forward strand.
GACCAAGTTTATCAATGTGTTAACTATTATCATTTCCGCGATCGCCAATATTGTATCTGTCCTTTTTGGAAAAACGATCCGTCAATCCCAGGAGGCGGCGAAGGGCCTTTACGAAGAAACGGAGGCTTTGGAAAGCGTCGGTGGAGCTGCGGAAGAGGCAGCGGGTTCTTTGGCGGGTTTCGACGAAATCAATACGATCCAGACAGAGAATGCCTCCATCAGTGGTGGAGGTATGGGTGGTATTGAAGCCGATTTTTCAGCAGTAGAGTCGCTTTCTGCAATGGAACAAAACAAAAATAAAATAGATGAATTTACGGTCTATTTAAGCGGCGCAGCGTTAGTATTGGGCACCATTTTGTTTTTCTCTGGTGTGAATATTCCCCTCGGTCTTGGTTTAATGGCATTGGGTGCTGCGGGACTGGCCGCAGAGGTAAAAGAAAATTGGGACACAGCGGATGGAAAAATACGAGAGGCCATCAATAAGGTTTTACTGATTGGCGGTATCCTGCTCCTGGTGATTGGTTTACTTCTGGCTTTTTCAGGTGTAAAAATTGGAACAGGCCTTGGTTTGATGGCTGTTGGGGCTGCAATGCTATATGCAGAGGCTAAACTCAATTGGGGAGAACTATCCGAAACCGTACAAAATAAAATCATGGAAATTCTGATTGCAACCGGTGAATTTCTTTTAACGCTTGGTTTGATCCTGGCGTTATCAGGCGCAGCAATAAAACTAGGGCTGGGGTTAATGGCGGCGGGAGCAGTAGCGCTGGCTGCTGCTGCAGGACTTGATTGGGATTATTTCAAAGATAATATTAAACGTATTATTGAT
>URVL01000148.1 GCA_900551265.1 uncultured Eubacteriales bacterium
GAACTGATGCCCCTATTCTGCCAGCTGGACGAGGTGATGATCGCACTCCAGCACGGTGTGCTGCATCGGCGGCAGACCTTGGCCAACGGCGGAGACTATTGTGATTACTATATCACGGGAAACAGGGAGTGAAGGCATAGAGCCGGCCTGTTTTGATGGTGAATACCTGAGCAGCGCCGCTTTTCGGCACAGTTCTCTATTGCGGAGACAACTACTTATCCGCGTTGTCACTAAGAAGGGCATGCGTTATGTGTATCAACTGATTAAAAGACGAGAACAGCCTGATCCATACTGACGGCGTGGCTTGCGGAGCGGGAACGGACGCTGTGCTTAATGGCATGGAGAAGGCGACCAACAAGCAGCGGAAGGATTTCCAAGGCATAAATAAACCCCCTTAAGGGGTAACCCGAGAAAGGAATGCGCTTGGCAGACCTTTCCGGGTTCCCTCAAGGGAGTTTGTCCGCAGGCCCATGGGGCCGGCCGGTTCTCCGGCTTAGCCGGAGGTTTGATTTATATGTATCGTCTGTTTCAGCGGAAAATCTCGCCCACAGTGGGGTTAGCCGCAGCCTGAGACTCGTCGGTGTCGATATGCATAGTGGTGGCGCCATCCTTGTTCACGCGGACGACCACATCGTCAAAGATCAGCTTCCGACCCTCGCCGCCGCAGGAAACCTTGATGCCCTTGGCGCCCATGCGCATTGCACGGCCCATGGACTGCTTCATCGCGCGGCGGAAGCTGACACGCTTCTCAAGCTGAGAAGCAATGCTTTCAGCAACAAGCTGCGCATTGAGATCCGGGTTACGGATTTCAACGATATTCACAGCCACGCGCTTGCCGACCATCTGCTCCAGCGTCTGACGGAGCTTCTCGATATCGGCGCCGCCGCGACCGATCACAATACCGGGACGTGCGCAGTGGATGAAAATACGTACGCGATTGGGATTTCTTTCAATCTCAATTTTCGGGATACCCGCTTCATAGAGGGAATCCTTGATAAATTTACGGATCTTAAAGTCTTCTACGAGAAGGTCGCCGACCTTTTCGTTCTTGGCGTACCATCTGGAATCCCAGTTCTGGATGACGCCGACGCGAAGACCATGAGGATTAACTTTCTGCCCCATTCTACGACCTCCTGCTTATTCTCTCTCTTTGAGAGCCAAGGTAATGTGGGAAGACCGCTTCAGCAGTCTATCCGCGCTGCCGCGCGCTCTGGCCTGGATACGCTTCATCGTCGGGCCGGGGCTTACGAACACTTCGGAAACATAAAGACGGTCAACGTCCATTTCAAAGTTGTTCTCGGCATTCGCTATGGCGCTCTTGAGGAGTTTAATCAGCGGCTCGGAGGCCGCCTTGCGGGTATTCATCAGAATCGCAGCCGCCTCGGAAATATCCTTTCCGCGAATCAGGTCGCAGACGATTTTCACTTTTCTCGGCGTGATGCGGATATGCTTCACATATGCTCTTGCTTCCATGTCATTTCCTCCCTTACTTGCCGGAGGTCTTGCTGCCCGCATGACCTCTGAAGGTACGAGTGGGAGCAAACTCACCAAGCTTATGACCAACCATATCCTCGGTGATGTAAACCGGGACATGCTTGCGTCCGTCATGGACGGCAATCGTGTGGCCAACGAACTCCGGGAAAATCGTGGAGGCGCGGGACCAGGTCTTTACGACATGCTTTTCATTGCCCGCGTTCATTTCAGCGATTCTCTTATAGAGCTCAGGTGCCACAAACGGTCCCTTTTTAATACTTCTGCTCATTTAAGTTACCTCCCTTACTTACCGCGGCGTTTCACAATGAACTTATCGGTACGGTTCTTCTTGGAACGGGTCTTGTATCCAAGAGTCGGCTTGCCCCACGGGGTAACCGGGCCGGGACGGCCAACCGGGCTCTTGCCTTCACCACCGCCGTGCGGGTGGTCAACCGGGTTCATAACGGAACCGCGGACCGTCGGGCGAATACCCATGTGGCGCTTACGGCCGGCTTTACCAATCTGGACATTCTCATGGTCCAGGTTTCCGATCTGTCCAATGGTTGCCTTGCAGTCAAGACGCACAAGACGGACTTCGCCGGAGGGCAGGCGAACCTGGGCATAACCATTTTCCTTTGCCATCAGCTGGGCTGCTGCACCTGCGGCACGCACGAGCTGTGCGCCGCGGCCGGGATAAAGCTCCACGTTGTGGATCACCGTACCGACCGGGATATTCTGCAGCGGCAGCGCGTTGCCCGGCTTTATATCGGCGCCGGCGCCGGAGACAACGGTATCGCCGCGCTGAAGCCCAACGGGGGCCAGGATATAACGGCGTTCGCCGTCTTCATATTCAAGGCGCGCAATATAGGCGGAACGGTTGGGGTCATATTCAATAAACAGAACCTTCGCAGGCATATCCACCTTATCGCGTCTGAAGTCAATCACACGATATTTCTGTCTGTTTCCGCCGCCCTGATGACGCACGGTAATTCTGCCATAATTGTTTCGGCCGGCGTTCTTCTTGTTTGTAGCAAGAAGGCTCTTTTCCGGCTTTACCTTGTCAAGCCCGGAAAAATCGGCGACCGTCATATGACGTCTCGACGGCGTCGTGGGCTTAAAGGTCTTTGTCGGCATGTATTCTCACTCCCTGTATTTGAAATGAAGTCCGGGTAAATCCGGGAAATCAGGTAAGCGACTCAAAGAACTCAATGCCCTTGGAGCCTTCCTTTAACGTCACAATGGCCTTCTTCCAGGCGCTCGTGCGCCCGCGGGTATAACCCTGGCGCCGGGCCTTGCCATCATAATTCATGGTGTGGACGCTTTGCACGTCGACGCCAAAAATTTCTTCTACTGCTTCTTTGATCTCTATCTTGTTGGCCTCACGGGCGACCTCGAAGGTGTACTTGTGCTCACTTGCACCCTCCACGCTGCGTTCGGTCACGATGGGGCGGCGGATGATATCATAAACAGATTTCATTTTCCGAACACCTCCTGGATTTTCTCAACAGCGCTGCGGTCCACGATGAACTTGTCCGCGTTCATGATATCATAAACGTTGATCACGTTCGCAGGGCTCGTCACGACGCCGGGAATATTGCGGGCGGAAAGCACCACGTTGCGGCGCACTTCGGGAGTAACGATCAGGCTCTTGCTCTCGCCGGCGCCTACAGCCTTGAGCATACCGACGATCGTCTTCGTCTTGATCTCGCTGCAATCGAGATTGTCGACTACGATGATCTCGCCTGCGGCGCACTTGGCGCTGAGCGCAGAGAGCATTGCCAAACGCTTATATTTTTTATTCAGACGGTAGGAATAGGATCTGGGCTTCGGAGCAAACGCCACGCCGCCATGCGTCCACTGCGGGGAACGCGTGGATCCCTGACGTGCACGGCCGGTGCCCTTCTGGCGCCACGGCTTGCGGCCGCCGCCAGACACCTCCGCGCGGGTCAACGCACTCTGCGTGCCCTGGCGACGGTTGGCAAGCTGATTTTTAACTGCCTCATGGATCGCGACCATATCCGGCTCGATGCCGAAAACGGCGTCGGAAAGTTCGATTTCGCCGACCTGCTTTCCTGTCATATCGTAAACATTAGTCTTAGGCATGGTTCAAACTCTCCTTTCTTTACTTTCTCGCAGAAGCCTTCTGCGGGTTAACAGTCGTCTGCACCTGGACGTTCTTAACGCGGTGCGTCTTCACTGTGCTCTTTACATAAACGATACCACCGCGCGGGCCCGGAATGGCGCCGCGGACAGCGATGATATTGAGTTCCGGATCCACCTTGACAATGTCAAGATTCTGGATGGTCACCTGCTCAACGCCCATGTGGCCAGGCATCTTTTTACCGGGCATAACGCGGGCCGGGTCAGAGTTCGCGCCCATGGAACCAACGCTGCGATGGACAGGGCCGACACCGTGGGTGTGGTTCTGCACATGCTGTCCCCAGCGCTTGACCACGCCGGCGTAACCTTTACCCTTTGAAATGCCGGTGACGTCTACGAAGTCGCCTTCCGCAAACACGTCGGCCGTCAGCACGTCGCCGACATTCAGCTCGGCAAGCTCGCCGTCAAATTTAAATTCCTTCAAAACCTTTTTGAGGTCTTCTCCGGCTTTCTTCAGATGGCCGATTTCCGGTTTTGTAAGCTTACGCTCCGGGACATCCTGGAAACCAAGCTGAATGGCGTCATAGCCATCCTTCTCTGCAACCTTTTTCTGTGTGACGGTACAGGGACCCGCTTCGATAACTGTTACCGGGATCACCTTGCCCTCTTCGGTGAAAATTTGGGTCATGCCCACTTTTCTGCCGATGATTGCCTTTTTCATTTGTCTTCCTCCTTGTCGGTTATTGGTCGGCTCTGCCGACTTGACCGGAACGGAACCGGGTTCCGTTCACTTACATGACCTTTATCTCAATATCAACGCCCGCCGGCAAATCAAGGCTCATAAGCGCCTCTACCGTTTTCTGCGCGGGATTGACAATATCGATCAAGCGTTTGTGGGTACGTCTTTCAAACTGTTCGCGGCTGTCTTTATACTTATGGACGGCACGCAGAATGGTAACGATCTCCTTCTTGGTGGGAAGCGGGATCGGACCGGAAACGCTGGAACCGGTACGCTTTGCAGCCTCAACGATCCGGGCTGCGCTCTGGTCTATGAGCTGATGGTCATAGGCCTTCAGACGGACTCTGATCTTCTCCATGTTTGTTCCTCCTTGCACGTACGTTTCACAAGCCGCCGCGCCGTGCAATGATGTTATAGTTTTCCGGCGGCCGGAGCAGTACGGATCAGAATACGCAACCTCGCCGTGTGTCAAAACACTGTACATGATAAAAACCGGAAACTTTCCGACTTCTCACACCGGCACAAAACGCAGGCAGAAATCGGACGTAAAGTCCGGCTTTCCTCCACGTGTAGGTCCATGCACGCCAAAGGCGCATGTACGCGCGTTTTTGCAGTATTCTAAGCCGCCCGTCATATTCACCGCTTCGCGCGGTGTGCGGACATACTCAGCCGAAGTTACCTCGCGCAGCGCGAGCAATCTCCGGCGTCATCGCAGTGGCGTTTCAGGCACGCCAAACCGCCTGCTTATTCTGCAAGCTTATATAGTATAAAGCATAGTTTTTCAAAAGTCAAGGATTTTTCTCAAGTTTTTCTCACAAATTTGAAGGTTTTTTACGGGAATGGCACTGCAGGATGTACAAAAGAAGGACCTTTTGTGTGCCGCATGGAGATCTGCGAGGCCGGGGCTTAAAAGCGCCGGGCAAAGGGCCGTAAATGCACCGTCAAAGCCCTGGTAACGTTTTGACGGTGCATTATTTCTCGAGAAGCGATTGCCCGGCGGCTTTCTGTACTGCCATCTGAAAAAGCAAACGGAGACGCTCCCGTCTCCGTTTGCTTTATGTAGTGTAGAGCGTAATCAGCGCCACTTCCGGCATACAGCAGAAGCGAATCGGCATCATGGATGTGCCAAGACCACGGCTGACAAAAAGCTGCGATTCACGGGCATTCCCGGAATCATAATGTCCCATGGGATAAAGCCTGCCCTGCGCCGGCAAAATCAGCTCGCCCAGGAAGGGAAGCCGCACCTGACCGCCATGCGTATGTCCGGAGAGCATCAGATCAAGCGCCGAACTTTCCGATGACGCAAATACATCCGGCTCGTGGCACAGCACCAGATTGTATGTATCCGACGGAAGCGAGGCGAGGTCAAATTCCTGCCCGCTCCCGAAAAAGCAATCGTCAATACCCGTCACCGTGATGCCAAGCAGCGGCAGTTCAACGCTTTCATTGCGCAAAACAGTAAAACCGCCTGCCTCCAATA
>URVL01000149.1 GCA_900551265.1 uncultured Eubacteriales bacterium
AGACCTCAAATGCATGAAGACTTTCAAGTTTTTCAAAGGCGGAAATGATTCCTCTCCCCGCGCATCCAACGCCGGGCGTTGGACCGCCTGACTCCACGCATAAAACGCCATTGAAACCCTCAAACACAATATCTGAAAGGGTAATTGCATCTCCTTTCTTCTTGATCTGCTCCAGGACTGTGGGAATTCGTTTTCCGCCCATTAAATTTTTGGTGGAGTCAGCCTTTGGATCACATCCAATCTGCATAACCCGATAGCCTTTTCCGGAGAGTGCCGCAGACAAATTGGACGTAGTCGTGGACTTTCCAATTCCTCCCTTTCCATAAATAGCAATTTTTCGAATTGCTCCATTTTCCAAGAATCATGACCTTCCTTTCTGTGCGATGTGCAAAAATTGTAACGTTTTTTCGAAGAGCTTTACATGTTTGAAAAAAGCGTGTACAATATGTACTAGTTAGTTATTACTAACTACCATAGTATAACACGGCGTTCTGCACTTGTCTTTTGAATTTATCGGTTGTATTTTCAATCACAGAGGAAGGATTTCATATGGAACCATTACAAAACATGGAGAAATTTTATAATTTTAAAGAATTATGCTGCGCAATCCTTCGTCATGATATTTCTGAAGCCTGGAGACAACTCGAGACACAGTCTCAGTTTCTGTTTCATGATGGCGCAGCTTCCATTCAGGCAATGCGCATCTTTTTAACCTCTATGAATCGTAGCCTCTACGACTATTTTCTGTTTACTCTGGATCTCTCATTTCACGAATGCTGCTATCAAAATTCCATACTTATGCATTCCTGTAAAAACCGAGAACAATTTTATGAAACATCCAGGAAAATTTTGGAGCATTATAGCGCACAGTTAGATACGCCTGAGAGAAGCTGTCATGTCAAGCGGGCAAAAGAATATATTGAGAATAATTTATCTGAAGAACTCAGTTTGCCACATGTGGCGGCTCATATACATATCAGTCCGGGACATCTCTCCGAACTTTTTACCGCGTGCACTGGAAAAACATTCTCCACCTATGTAAAGGAACGACGTCTGGAGCAGGCCAGACGCCTGTTATTGACTACAGAATTCACTGTTCAAGAGATAGGTCAGGCATGTGGCTTTTCCTCTTCCGCCTATTTTTCCACTGTTTTCACCAAGTGGGCAGGCATGCCGCCGCGAAAATACCGGTCTCTGAAAGAAAATGCGCAGCCATATCCCTCTTGACATCCAGTTCCAAAATTCAGCCACTGTACTTATTCCTTTAATCAAAAGATCCCGCAGGGATACAGATTGTATCCTGCGGGATCTTTTAAAATGCTCCATTTATAATCTGATTGACGTACTCGCGCATTTCTTTTTTGGAACTTACCCTCGCCGCACCATCTATAATGGATTGTTTCTTTTCATCCGGAAGCGCGCTGAAACGATCCATGGCCTCGGCGTTCTGTGCAAGAAGCATGCCGAAACCAAGCGGGATTCCTTCCCCATTCCTATAATTTTTCACGCAATTTCACCTCAGTCATAGGATTTACCAGAAAGCTGTGCGTTATACGTTTCCTCCCAGCAATCCCTCGACTTCTTCCTGAGTGGGCATGGCTGGAATAGCGCCGCGCCGCGTAGTACACAGGGCCCCGGTCGCATTTGCAAATTCCGCAATATGTAACATATCCTCTGAAGTCAGGGCATCCAACCCTCCTAACTCATGAATGCGAAAAAGTGCCGCACCAAAAAATGCATCGCCCGCTCCGGTCGTATCAATACAGGTAACTGCGTACCCAGGAGCAAGGCCCTCTTTCCCATTAAAATAGTAAAAGCAGCCGTTTGCGCCTAACGTGATAAAAATGACGCGCGGTCCTTTTCTCTCCAGGGCTCTTGCAGCTTTTGTCCAGTCGTGCTCACCCGTGAGCAAAACCGCCTCTTCATCAGAAACTTTGAGAATATCGGCATCTGATAACGAGGCACGCATTGCCTCAATTCCCGCCTCCCTGTCCTTCCACAACGAAGGGCGCCAGTTTGGGTCATAAGCCACCGTTTTCCCCAATCTTTTTGCCAATTGTACGGTATTTTTCGTTGCAGTACAGGATGGTTCTGCCGTCTGAGACAGAGATCCGAACGTCAAAATATCACATTCTTCAATGAGCGAAGTATCCACGTCTTCCCAACGAAGTCTCGTATCTGCGCCGGGCCTGCGATAAAAAGCGAAGTCCCGGTTGCCATCCGGCGCAATAGAAACAAAGGCAAGCGTTGTTTCCGCATCCTGCGTCACCTTTAATCCCCGGTCCTCGATTCCGGTCCTTTGCAGGACGCTGCGCAGATACCGTCCAAACATGTCCGCACCTACCGTACCGATCATGGCCGCACGCCCTCCAAGCTTCGTAAAAGAAGCCAGAACGTTTGCCGGCGCACCGCCTGGATTTTGCTCAAACAGAGGGTTTCCGGTACTCTTAGCTGGCGTAAAATCAATTAATAGCTCCCCAATTGCAACAAGCTGTGCATGCGGTTTCATAAATTCACCCTCCTGCATCCCATTTTTCTACCCGGTCAAACTACGTTCAAATCATAGCACAGAATGTTTTTTTTGAAAAGCCCCAGTCAAGCATTTTTTACAAAGGTAGAGCCTATGTTTCTAAATAATGAAGTGTTATTGATAATTCTTAAAAATAATTGAAATTTTATGCATTTTGTTATTGACACACTCTACTGCGCACGGTATAATAATGAACATATGATAGAAGAAAGGAGAAAGCAGAATGAAGAAGCTGGCAGCCACCATGATGGAGATGTGCATGTGCCGTTCCGTTTCTTTTCATGTGCTTTCTGTCGTTGAGTGAATTTGTAGATCACAACCTCTTGTGATGATCTTTTTCTGGTACAATTCAGCAGGAAGCAGAAAACGCTTCCTGCTTTTTTGATTTTTTGAGAAAGGAGCCTTTTATGCGTAAGTTACTGATCGCATTGATGCGGTGTAATTTCAGGAATGGGCGAATGTGTCCTGAGGACACATAAAATTTTAGTTTTCTCTCGATATTGCAAAGTAAAGCTATAATAACCATTTTTTACATAAGGAGTTACTAATATGAAAAGAAAATTTTTGATCGTTACGCTAATCGCCATCTTCTCTCTTAGCCTTTTCTCTCTTGCGGGATGCTCCAATGAAAGTCAAATTCAAATCGCAGTGCCAAACGACACCACAAACGAAGCGCGTGCACTCCTTCTTCTGGAGGCCAATGGCATCATTACTTTAAAGGAAGGCGCCGGCATTACTGCCACAAAAGTAGATATTGAGGACAACCCCTATAACGTTGAAATTGTCGAAACCGAAGCGGCACAGATTCCGAACGTGTTGCAGGACGTTGACTATGCGGTGATCAACTCAAATTATGCGATCAATGCAGGTTTGAATCCGGTAGAAGACTCCCTTGTGATCGAAGGTTCCGCCTCTGTTTATGTCAATGTCCTTGCTGTTAAGGAAGGCAACGAATCGAGCGATAAAACAAAGGCGCTTGTTGCCGCGCTTGAAAGTCAGCAGGTAGCGGATTATATCGCGCAGACCTATGGAGGCTCTGTTGTAAGCGTTGTGGAAAATCCAGGCGACGGTTACGATACCACGCTTGACTATAGCACCCTTGCGGGTCAGACCATTACGGTAGCCGCTTCTCCCACGCCGCATGCTGAAATCCTTGAGGTTGCAAAGGAAATTCTTGTTGCACGCGATATCACGCTCGATATTCAAATTTATAACGATTACATCGTGCCAAATAATATCGTAGAAGATGGGACTGTAGATGCAAACTACTTTCAGCACCTCCCCTATCTGGAAGACTTCAACGCCGAAAACGGCACGCATATCGTCTCTGCCGCCGCAATTCATGTCGAGCCGATGGGGCTTTACGGCGGCAAGCAGACAACTTTGGACGCTGTCAGCGGTAACGATTAATACAGTAAGGGAGTCGAACGCTCATGATTGACCTCATACATCTCTCGAAGACCTTTCAGGTCAGCGATGGTACCGTGGAAGCCCTTCGCGATATCACACTGCATATTGAAGACGGAGACATTTACGGCATCATCGGTATGAGTGGCGCCGGAAAGAGTACGCTAGTACGCTGCATCAATATGCTCGAACGCCCTACCTCCGGACAAGTCATCGTTGACGGAAAAGAAATGAACAGCATGAGCAATTCGGAGCTTCGCGATGCACGGCGTAGCATCACGATGATTTTCCAGGGTTTTAACCTGCTGATGCAGAGAAATTGCCTGCAAAACATATGCTTCCCGATGGAGTTAGCGGGCTTTAAGAAGGCTGCTGCCAGACGCCGCGCATTAGAACTTTTGGACCTGGTCGGTCTGCCGGATAAGGCTAAATCTTATCCGGCGCAGCTGTCCGGTGGCCAACAGCAGCGCGTAGCCATTGCCCGCGCGCTCGCCATTCATCCGAAGGTGCTCCTCTGCGATGAGGCAACCAGTGCGCTCGACCCCAACACAACACATTCCATACTCGAATTGATTCAGGAGATCAACCAAAAACTCGGTATTACGGTCGTTGTGATTACCCATCAAATGAGCGTGGTAGAGGACATTTGTAACCATGTGGCCATTTTAGACGATGGCCGTGTTGTAGAAGAGGGTCTGGTTTCCGATATCTTTTCCAATCCACAGTCTCCGGCTGCGAAAAAACTCGTTTTTCCCAGCGGTATTGATGAGACACTGCTCAGTCAGTCAGACGGCCGCCGGCTTCGTTTGGTATTCAATGGCGCACAGGTTACAGGCGCGCCTATTATCGCAAAAATGGCGGTCGATATTGGCGTGCTTGCCAATATTATTGCTGCTTCAACGCGTACAATCGAGGCGCAAGCTTACGGCAATATGCTTCTTGATATTCCAAATGAAGGCGGGCAGTTTGAACGTGCGCTTGCTTATTTACGGGCAATTCCCAATGTGATTGCAGAGGAGGTGGACAGTTGATGTTGAATGGGCTTTTTTCCTCAGAATCAATACAGGAAGCGCTTAGTATTCTGCAAACGGAAATACCCTTTGCCATTTGGGAATCTTTTTATGTAACGGTTCTCTCTACCGCATTGGCAATTGTAATTGGACTGCCTCTGGGCGTGCTTTTGGTCGTCGGGGAAAAAGGCGGCGTCTGCCCCATGCCTTCCTGGCTTTTAAAAACGCTCAACGTAATCATTAATCTACTGCGTTCCATCCCGTTTCTTATTTTAATGATTATGGTTTTCCCGCTCTGCCGTCTAATTATCGGCACGACAGTCGGTACGAACGCTACCATTGTCCCGCTCGTCGTAGCGGCATTTCCCTTCGTTGCCCGGTTAGCTGAGGGAAGTATGCGCGAAGTAAATCCAAATGTAATCGAAGCGGCACAGAGTATGGGCGCAACGCCATTTCAAATTATTTGGAAGGTGATGATCCCGGAAAGCATACCTTCGCTGATTTCAAATGCAACGGTTTCTATTACGACAATCCTTGGCTACTCTGCAATGAGCGGCATCATTGGCGGCGGGGGACTTGGTAAGATTGCCATTGATTACGGATATTACCGTTACAGGTATCTGGTTATGGTCATTGCTGTAATTCTTCTAATCCTATTGGTACAAATCTTTCAGTCAGTTGGTACGCATTTGGCTGTGAAGAGTGATAAACGCTTGAAAAAATAATTTCAGGACTCTAGCACTTCTTTCAAAAACGCAAAGGTATTCTTCTCATAGGGAAGTAACAGTGCAGGACAACATCGAAAATAGCTAAGCAGTCCTGCTCTATACTTCTCGTCGGAA
>URVL01000150.1 GCA_900551265.1 uncultured Eubacteriales bacterium
GGTTTGGGGCAATCGTTTCGGCCCCCCGGGGGCGGGGGGGGGCGGGCGGCGCCCGGGGGGCCCCCGCTTTTCACCGTATTTCACAGCGCCTGCACGGGGACATTGCCCAGGGTTTTCGCCTGTCTTTGATAACAGACGGCGAAATAGACGATTTCTGCAACGGCAGTGATTGCCCAGGAAAAGGCATAGAGCAGGTACAGGGATGTGATTGTGCCAAAATACGCGAAAACCGTATAGACCCACACCACACGGAAGACGCACGAGCCCATGATAACGATTACCGTTGGTACAAGACTTTTCCCAAGACCGCGCGAGGCGGCAATGGTACAGTCCATAAAAGCCGAGATTGCGTAGGAAAATCCCATGACCGTCAGGCGCGCCATTCCAGCCTCCACGACGGCCGCATCGGCAGTAAAGAGCGCAAGGAAGTTCCTGCCGAATGCGACAAGCAGCAGCCCCAATACTGCGCCGATGCCGAAGGAATAGGCGAGGCTGATAAAGTAACTCTTTAACACGCGGTCTTTCTTCCCAGCGCCAAAATTTTGTCCCATGAAACTGGCGCACGCCGTGTAAAACGCGGCCATGACATCGTAAATCAATGCGTCGGCGTTAGCCGCCGCAGAGTTTCCCTCAACGGTTGTGGCGTCAAAGGTGTTAACGCCGGCCTGAATAAACAGATTTGCTATGGCGAAAATGGCGTTTTGCATGCCGGCGGGGACGCCGAGCGATAAAATGGAGAGTGCCTTGTCGCGGCGGATGCGAAGCTCGGAAAAACGGAGCCCATAGGCATCCTGGCTGGACCGCAGGGCCAACAGGATCAAAAATGCAGAAATATACTGAGAAATTATGCTGGCGATTGCCACGCCGTCGACGTCCATGTGGCAGACGATGACGAAAAACAGGTTCAGCAAAACGTTTGTGATGCCTGCGGCCAAGAGATAATAGAGCGGACGCCTGGTGTCGCCCACCGCGCTTAGAACGGCGTTTCCAAAGTTGTAAATTGCCAGCGCCGGCATGCCAAGCAGATAAATACGAAGATAAAGCGCCGCACCGTCAATCAGCTCTTCCTTGGTACCCATAAGCTCCAGCAAGCCGCGCGAAAATAAGAGCCCGGCCGCGGCAATCAATGTGCCGATGATGAGCGACAGAAGCGCCGCCGTATGAACCAGTTCCCGCACATCACGTTCGGCATGCGCTCCCATGTTGCGCGCCACAAGCACATTAATGCCGCTTCCAATACCAATTAAAAATCCGGTAAAGAGCGTGATAAGCGTTGTCGTCGAGCCGACGGAGCCAAGCGCCGCCGAACCGGCAAAACGTCCGACCACTGCAATGTCGGACATGTTGAAGAGTACCTGTAAAATGTTTGAAAGCATCAAGGGAACGCTGAAAAAAAGAATTTGTTTTCCAAGCCGCCCCTGCGTCATTTCTTTTGTGTGCTGTACCATAGTCTTACGTCCTGTTGATTTTTCTGATGATTTCTGCGATCTGAATCTTTGCCTGTTCGACCTCTTCCCGAAATGCCCGCGCAGAAATACGCATGGCGCCGTGGCCAAGGATAATGAGCTGCTCCATGCCGTCGGAGGTGGCTACACGCACGCGGCGATTACGGCTGAGCTCATAGGTTGTGCGCTCAATGTACATATCGGCCGTCTCGGCCTCTTTTGTATAGACGACATAGATGTTATGATACCGCTCCACGTCACAGACATTGCGCTGCACCTTATAGGCGTCAAAGACGAGGATCAGCACACATTTTTTAAACCCCTGATAGTTGCTCAAAATGTCCATCAGAGTATGACGTGCCGCGTCCATATTGACGGCGGCAAGCTTTTTCAAATCATCCCAGGCAAAGATGATGTTATAGCCGTCTACAAGAAGATAGTCGGTACCGAGTTCCAGAAGCCGGAAATGTTCCTCGAGCCGTTCGCGTACGATGGGCTTTGGATCAAAGAAATGTCCATCCTTAACCGGGCCATACGTGCGCTCAAAAATGGCCGCAAGCTCCTGATCCTCACGCAGTGTTCCGGAGTAGCGCAGCGGACCAGTCCGGTGTGGCGCAGTTTCTCCGGTCGGAGCGCTGTCTGACTGGTCTGCGCCAAGGCGGAGTCCGGTATCAATGTGCATATATGCTTCGACATGATCCCAACGCACCGTAAACCCTGCGCCGTGCGCACAAAATACGGAATCAGCGGGATTGTCGAGATCGTGCGACGGATCATAACCAATTGACGCGATAACTTCCGCCGCATTATGACAGGGCGCATACCCTTTTACCGTAAAAGAAAGCTTTCCCCGGCCTTTGGTGTATGACGTGACCTGCGCGGCGTACCCGTGCATTTCAGATACCGGCGCGCTGCCGGTCAGGACAACGGCGTCTCCAATCGTTTCCGGCGGTGCGAAGGAGCCGCTCATGTTGCCGATATCGTTCATGGCGCGGCCAAGGGATTTCGGCGGTAATTCCAGACGGAAATCATAGTAGGGCTCAAGTAAAACGCTTTGAGCACGCATCAGCCCCTGCCGCACAGCACGGTAGGTCGCCTGCCGGAAATCACCGCCCTCGGTATGCTTAAGATGCGCGCGCCCGGCGATCAGCGTAATACGCATGTCCGTAATAGGGGAGCCGGTTAAGACGCCCAAATGCTCGCGTTCCCCCAAATGTGTCAAAATCAGCCGCTGCCAGCTGCGGTCAAGCGCGTCCTCCGGGCAGGCGGTATCGAATGTGAGGCCGCGTCCCGGCGCGTCCGGTTCCAGCAGAAGGTGGACCTCTGCGTAGTGGCGGAGCGGTTCGAAGTGCCCGACGCCCTCTACCGGCGCGGCAATCGTCTCCCGATAGACGATGCTTCCCGCACCGAAATCCACCGACAGACCAAAACGTTCCTGAATCATATGGCGCAGGATCTCAAGCTGCACTTCACCCATCAGCTTGACGTGTATCTCTCGCATCCGTTCGTTCCAGACAATGTGGAGCTGGGGATCTTCTTCCTCAAGCTGCCGAAGCTGCAAAAGCGCCGTGTGCGGGTCGTAACCTTCCGGCAAGAGCACCTGGTAGGTCAAAACTGGTTCCAAAACCGGCGGTACGGATGTGGTTTCTGCGCCCAGTCCCTCGCCGGGATACGTTTTTGTCAGCCCCGTAACGGCGCAGACCATACCGGCCGGCGCCTCGTCCAGAGACTGGAACCTGGCGCCGGAATACAAGCGGAGCTGGTCGGCTTTTTCTTCCCATGGCGCGCCGTCCGTTCCCGTGCCCCGCAGCACATCCTTCACGCGCAGCACGCCGCCGGTCACTTTTAAATAGGTCAGCCGGCGGCCCTGCGCGTCGCGTGCGATTTTATAAACCTTCGCGCCGAACTCGCTGCGGTAGTGCGGCGCTGCCGTGTAGCGGTTGATGCCGGCAAGCAGCGCATCCACGCCTTCAAGTTTCAGCGCGGAACCGAAATAACACGGAAAAAGCTGACGGCGGCGAATGAGCGTCCGGATATCATCATCTGTTACGCACCCTGTCTCAAGATAACGGTTTAAAACATCCTCGTCGCACATGGCGGCGTTTTCAAAAAACACGTCGTCTTCCCCGGCGCTGAAGTCCATACAGCCTTCGGAGAGTTGGCTGCGCAGTTCGGCAAGCAGCGCTTCGCGTCCGGGACCGGGCAGATCCATTTTATTGACAAAAAGAAATACCGGAATACCATGCTGTGCGAGCAGGCGCCAGAGCGTGCGCGTATGCACTTGTACCCCGTCTGTGCCGCTGATGACCAGGATGGCATAATCGAGTACCTGGAGCGTACGTTCCATTTCGCTTGAAAAATCCACATGTCCGGGCGTGTCGAGCAGGATAATCTCCAGTTCGCCTGTGCGGAATACCGCTTGCTTGGAAAAAATGGTGATGCCGCGCTCGCGCTCCAGCTCATAGGTGTCTAAAAATGCATCACGATGGTCAACGCGTCCAAGGCGGCGGATGCTGCCGCTTTGATACAGCATCCCTTCGGACAGGGTTGTCTTCCCCGCATCGACATGGGCCAAAACCCCGACTACAAGCTGTTTCATGTATCCTCCCGACTGTATTGATATCGCTCCTTCTATTGTATCATAAAACGGACAAAAAGAAAGCGGCAGCTTGTAAAATACCGGTTGACCGTATGCGCGAAAGCACGCCGGATATCCGGCGAAAAGCGGCGTTTTTTGAAGCGTTACGCATCCATTAGTTTCCTTGCCATGAAAACACCCATGACGGATGCCATCATAAGTCCGCGCGTCCAGCCGCTGGAGTCTCCGAGGCAGTGCAGGCCGCGTACGTTTGTATTTAAATTTTCATCGAGCTTAATTTTATTGCTGTAAAATTTCAGCTCCGGCGAGTAGAGCAGCGTTTCCGGCGCGGCAAAGCCCGGTACGACGATGTCCACCGCCTGGATGAAATGGATGATATTGATCATGGCGCGATAGGGCATCGCTGCGGTAATATCGCCTGCGACGGCGTCCGGCAGGGTGGGGACGACGTTGGACTGCGAAAGCTCCTTCTGCCAGGTCCGTTTTCCGTCCAGGATATCGCCGAAACGCTGGACAAGGATGTGCCCGTCGCCAAGCATGTTCGTCAGCTCGCCGATTTTCTGCGCGTAGGCAATGGGCTGGTTAAACGGAACGGAAAAGTTGTGAGAACAGAGAATTGCGAGGTTCGTGTTCTCCGACTTCCGCTCCTTATAAGAGTGACCGTTGACGACGGCCAGATGATTGTCGTAGTTTTCCTGGCTCACAAAGCCGCCGGGATTCTGACAGAATGTGCGTACTTTATTTTTAGGGTATGTGTTGCTATAATTATAGCATAAACTTTTGGAGGTGTAAATCACATGAGCAAAAAAATATGTATCTTGAACGGAAGCCCCCGCCCTACTGGGAACACCAAAGAATTGATTAAGCGTTTTACCAAGGGAGCAGAGGCAGCAGGACACGAAGTAACCTGTTTTGATTTGCAGAAAATGGATATTCATGGCTGCTTGGGCTGCTGCAAAGGCGGAAAGGATGAAGCCTGTCCATGCGTTCAGAAAGATGACATGACACAAATTTATCCGGCGTACCGAAATGCGGATGTTGTCGTGTTAGCTTCCCCTATGTATTATTGGGGGATTAGCGGTCAACTAAAGAGTGCTTTTGACCGCCTGTTTGCCGTAGCGGAATTAACGCCGAACTATGAAAACCCAAAGAAAGATTGCGTCCTGCTTATGGCTGCGGAAGGAAATACCGAGAGCAACTTTGCCCCTGTTCGGGCTTTCTATGAGGGATTGACTTCCCATCTGGGAATATCTGGTTTCCACCAGCGTCCTTTCATACCGCACCTTTCCAGAAAGAGGATCGTTAAAATAATAATATTCACTGTCGTAACCTGTGAGCACCAGGCAATGCTCGCCCCCAATCCACTGAAACAGTTCGCCGCTTTCCCGAAGAATCCACTGGGCCCCCTCCGAAGGCTCTTCCATATACATGGTAGCCCACATAACAACAGGAACACCCACATCGATATACTTTTCGCAAAGCTCTGGCACAGTCATTCCCGTAGTGTTTTTCAACACATAGTTTTCAGGAAGAAATCCCTGCACTGCTTTTACAATACAGGGAGCATAACAACCAAAACCGTTGTCGGTGTAAGGATCTCCCATAAAGGCATCATC
>URVL01000151.1 GCA_900551265.1 uncultured Eubacteriales bacterium
AATTGAAGATACATTGAATTCCGAGCTGTTTGTCAAGTCCACGATCGGCATTGGTACGGTCGCCATGCAGCTGAAAGACATTGTCTCTTCGTTTAAGGAGGCGCAGCTTGCGATCGAGGTCGGTCAGGTCTTTGATACGGAGAAGAGCATTTTGAGTTTTGAAAATCTCGGCATCGGCCGCCTGATTTATCAATTGCCGACAACGCTGTGTGAACAGTTCCTTGCCGAGGTGTTTCGTAAGGGTTCTATCAATGCGCTGGATCATGAAACGCTTTTCACCATACAGAAATTTTTTGAAAATAATCTGAATGTCTCTGAAACTTCCCGTAAACTTTTTGTGCACCGGAATACCCTGGTATACCGGCTGGAGAAAATCAAGAAAATTACGGGTCTGGATTTAAGGGAGTTTGACCATGCAATTATTTTTAAAGTTGCATTGATGGTCCGGAAATATCTTGCGTCACGTGATGTTAAGGTGTGATAATCTCTAAGGAGGCAAATTTCTAGCAATGATCCGTATGAACGATGTTTACCAGGCTTATGGGCCGGGAACGAAGGCTTTAAAGGGAATTGATCTTCGAATTGACGACGGTGAGTTTGTCTTCATTGTCGGTCCATCCGGTTCTGGTAAATCAACACTTGCAAAGTTAATTACGGCGGAGCTGCGTCCGACGGAAGGTCGTGTTATCGTCAATGATTTTAACACGACGAAGATGAAAATGTCCGAGGTGCCATATTTGCGCCGTACGCTTGGTATCGTTTTTCAGGATTTCCGTCTGATCGAACGTAAGACTGTATATGAGAATGTTGAGTTTGCCATGCGTATTGTTGGCGCATCTCCTCGCGAGATTAAGCGGCGTGTGAGTTATGTGCTTGACCTCGTCGGCGTGCTGCACAAGGCAAGACGTAAGCCGACTGAGTTATCCGGCGGCGAACAGCAGCGGGTTGCGATTGCCCGCGCACTGGTCAATAATCCGAATACCATCATAGCGGACGAACCTACAGGTAATCTTGATCCCGACCGTTCCCTTGAGATAATGATGCTCCTTCAGCATATCAATGAACTTGGAACGACTGTCATTGTGGTTACACATGAGAAGGAGCTTGTCAACCAGTTTGACAAGCGGGTTGTGGCGATAGATGGGGGACTTATTATCAGCGATAGACAAGGCGGGTATTTCCAGTATGAACAGACATAATATTCTGTACTTCTTCCGCGAAGGCGTGAAGAGTATTTTTTCGCATGGCTTTATGAGCCTGGCTTCTGTGACGGTTATGATCACATGTCTGCTGCTCACGGGTACGGTACTTCTTCTGGTGCTCAGCGTCAATTTAACAATTGAATCCATGGTAACATTAGGCGATATTCGCGCGTATGTCGATGAGTCTTATACGCGAGAACAAGCGGAGGCGCTTGAGACAAGGCTCCGTATGATTGATAATGTCAGCGGTGTGGACTTTATCCCAAACGACCGTGCGTTGGAAGAAATGCGTGATGAGTTTGGCACAGAGTCCTGGCTGCTGGATGGTCTTGAATATGATAATCCGCTGCGGCATAGTTACCGCATCATGGTTGTAAATATTGACGAGTATGACCAGACGATTGCGGACATTGAAAGCGTGGAGGGAATTGCCGACGTGCATTCATCGCGTGAGTCGGTAAACAGGCTGTCTGTGATCCGTAATGTTTTGGGTACGGTTTCGCTTGCCCTGATGTTACTGCTGGGAGCTGTTGCAGTTGTAATTATTTCCAATACTATTAAGCTTGCAACTTTTGACCGCCGCGAGGAAATCGCTATCATGAAAATGATAGGAGCGACGGATGGCTTCATTCGTTTTCCGTTTATTGTAGAGAGCGTGATTCTGAGCCAGGTGGCGGCGTTGGTTGCGTTTGGATTGCAGTGGCTTGCTTATAACTACATAGTCAGCATAGGGCTTTCGTCCATTGAGTTGATTGAAATGGTTGATTTCTCGACAGTCAGGTATTATTTCCTTGCTGGGTTTATGGGCATTGCCTTTATATTTGGCGTGCTCGGCAGTGTAATCAGCATCAGGAAGTTTTTGAAGGTTTGATCGGAGGATATTCATGGAAGGAAGAAGAAAAAAGTTTGCAAGCGTGCTTGCAGTTGTGCTTGCTTTGTCGCTCGTTTTTTCGCTTTTGGCCAGTGTGTTGTCGGCGTATGCGAGTGATAAGTCTGAGTTGGAAAGTTTAAAGTCACAGCTTGCAGGCATTACAAGCGAGCGGGAGGAAATTGCCGCGCAACTTGATGAGCTGAATGCACAAATGCAGTCTATGCTGACGCAGAAGACGGCGCTGGAGCAGGAAATCAATCTTACATATGAACAAATTGAATTGACGGAAGAAATCATTGCGTCACTTGACGCTTCGATTGAAAAGACAACAGCGGAGCTTGCGGCTGCAGAAGAAGAAGAGGCAAAGCAGTATGAAGTATTTAAAAGCCGCCTGCGTGCAATGTATGAAAATGACACATTGACAACGCTTGATTTGATTCTTTCTGCGAGCAGCCTGACGGAATATTTTTCGCGTATGGAGGCAGCTTCGAGTATCGCATCATACGACAAGAGCTTGATGGAGGATCTTGCACAGACGCGAGAATATATAGAAGATTTGAAAGCAAGCCTCGAGGCTGATTTGGCAGATAACGAGCAGCAAAAAGAGGATCTGATTGAGTACCGTCGCGATCTGGTCAAGCAAAACGTTGAGCTGGATCTTCTCATCGAAGACCTTCAGGAACAAACTGATTTTACACAGGCAGAGCTTGACGCTGTGGCGGCGGAAGAGGCTGCATTTGAAGAAGAAATTGCGGCATTGGCGGAAAAGATCAGACAGGAAGAAGCAGCTGCTGCCGCAGCGAATAGCACTTCTTCTTCCAGTACGGCGAGCCGGTATACGGGTGGTACCATGACGTGGCCACTACCTGGATACTATTTCATCTCCTCTGATTTTGTGATGCGTAACCATCCGATTACGGGCCAATATCAGCAGCATACGGGCATTGATTTGCCTGCACCGAAGAATACGCAGATTGTCGCAGCGGCTTCCGGAACGGTTGTAACGGTTGGTTATAATACGGCTTACGGTAATCGCGTGATCATTAATCACGGCGGCGGCGTCCAGACCCTTTATGCGCATATGACGTCTTATGCCGTTTCTGAGGGAGATACCGTTTCTGCCGGGGATGTAATTGGCTATGTCGGGTCAACCGGCTATTCGACTGGCAACCATCTGCATTTTAGCGTTTTGGTAAACGGCAGCTATGTGGATCCAAAACCATATGTGCAGGGCTGATAATGGCTTGGGAGGCTCACTTCAATAAGCTACCTGGAGACAATATGGAATGAACAGAAAAATACCCGTCAGCATGCTCATAGGCCTTGTGATGCTTGCGGCGGTAGCCGCGTTCAATGTTTCATATGTCGTGATATGGAACGCATTTAACGACCGTCTTGCTACATTGAACGCAAGGGAAGCTGCGTTTATTAAGCTTTCGGAAATCGCGGCGTATGTGGATGAATATTATGTGGAGGAATATGATCCGGAGAGCCTTTTAGATGGCGCGGCGGAAGGCTATGTCCGTGCGCTTCCGGATGAATCTTCGTATTATATTTCGTCAGACGAGGTTTCTGTCCGAGAAAGTGCTGATGAAAACGGCTTTACCGGCATCGGTATTATCGGTTGTCAGAATCGCAAATATAGTGGTATCTGTGTTTTGGACATGTATGAAGGTTCGACTGCGGCGGAGTTTGGCATTGAACGGTTTGACGTCATTACGAAGGTAGATGGCGAGTCGGTCTCCCATTTGAGCTATGAGGGCGCAATGGAGCGTATTCGTGGCGAGGAGGGAACAAGCGTTGAATTGACTGTCTATCGGGAACGCACAGATGAGACGCTGACCTTGCATGTCCGCCGCGGCGCGGTGATTAGCGAACGCTCCTTCGTATACCGCATGCTGGATGGCAAAATCGGTTATATTGATGTAGACAATTTTGATACCGGCACGGATGTGTTGTTCCTCTCGGCACTGGAGGAATTGAAAGAGCAGGGAATGACGTCGCTGATTATTGATGTCAGAATGAACCCGGGCGGATATATGGATGTGATGACGAATATGGTGGATCCGCTTATGCCGGAGGGCGTGATTTATTCACAGCGGCATGGTGGTGGAGAGGCGACAAATGTTTATTCCGATGAGGAAGCGCTTGAGTTACCCATTGTGTTGCTTGTGAATGAATATACTTCTGGCGCGGGCGAATATTTTGCAGCGGCACTTCAGGCAAGCGGTAGTGCGACAGTGATTGGTTCCACTACGGCGGGGTTTGGTTATGCGCAGTCGCAAATTGAACTCTCGGATGGTTCTGCAATGGTGCTTTCTTCCATTGAGTACTATACGCCGGAAGGAGAACCGCTTCAGGAAACGGGTGTTGTTCCTGATCACAGGGTTTCGATGAGTGTGGATGCCTTGTATGATCTGTTAGAAAATCACAGAGGTGAGGATATCCAGCTGAACGCAGCGGTCGAATTTCTGGAGCAAGCGTGATAGAATGGAAAAGCATCGTGTCAATGCACGATGCTTTTATCACGTTAATGCGTCCATGGCAGTATTTTGTGACATTTTGTAGATAAATGCGTTGTAAAAACGAATAGACGATGAATTTTGCTGTGAGTTATTGACAGATGCGATGTAATTCAATATAATTATTAGCTATAAATGGAGCAATGCAAAGGTTGCTTCCGGAAATGAGGAGTTAGCATGGCAAAACAATATAAATTAACTCGTGAAAGAGCAAATCAGCTGCATGAGGAGCTTGAGTATTTAAAGACCGTACGAGAAAAAGAAGTGGCGGATATGATAAAAGAGGCTCGTTCGTTTGGCGATCTTTCTGAAAACAGCGAGTATGATGAAGCTAAAAATGAACAGGGCCGCGTCTATTCCAGAATCAGTGAGCTGACAGATATTCTTGCAAACTACGTCATTATTGAAGATACGGTGGCGACCGGCGAGGTTGGCCCTGGGTCTCAGGTAAAGGTCAGAGATCTGGAAGATGGTTTTGAGGAAGACTTTGTCATTGTAGGCTCTCAGGAAGCTGATCCCGCGACTGGCCGTATCAGCGATGAGTCGCCAATAGGCCGTGCTTTGCTTGGACATAGGGCAGGAGACGAGATTACCGTGGTGGCTCCGGCCGGCGTAATTCAGTATTTGATTTTAGAAGTACAGTAATGTCTGGAAGGAAATTGAAGACAATGGGTGAGACGAATAACGAAAATATCATTCGCGAGGAACCGGAACTCAGTGAAGTTTTACAGGTACGCCGTGAGAAATTACAGGAATTGCAGCAAGGCGGCCGTGACCCCTTTCAAATTGTCCGCTATGATGTGGATCATCATAGCCGGGAAGTAAAAGATCATTTTTCAGAGCTGGAGGGGAAATCTGTATCAGTTGCGGGCCGCATGATGTCCAAGCGGATTATGGGGAAGGCTTCTTTCTGTCATATCCAAGATGTGGAGGGTAGTATCCAGGCTTATGTGGCGCGGGACGCAATCGGCGAGGATGCATATAAAGACTTCAAAAAAATGGACATCGGCGACATTGTGGGAATTCGGGGCGA
>URVL01000152.1 GCA_900551265.1 uncultured Eubacteriales bacterium
TTACATTGTTTTCCGGGCTGCTCATGAGCATGAGGCCATAGTTCGGCTCAATGCCCTTCTGCCAGTTGTTGACGATCTCGGTGACATCCACGCGGTGGTAGCCGACGCCGCCCACGAAGGAACCCGCGAATTCACGTTCCCGGCTTGTGATGAAATCCCAATGGCTGCCGAAACCCGTATGTGCGTCGACTTCATCGAATGTACAGGAGGAATTGAGCTTGTACACCTCAAAGGTAGTCGTTCCGCCGGAGAGGTCCACATATTCGTAGAGTACCAGTTCGGCGCTCTCGATCTCGGCGTCCTCGGGCAGATTCGCAAACATATTGTCAAAATGCAGGAAAGCGCGGTTGGTCTGCCAGGTGCCGTCATCGGGGTAGCCTGCCCAGTATTTGTAGGCGTAGCCTGCCGAAGCGGTACCGCGGCTGTTGTAGTAATAGGAGGGAGCTGCGGTGAACATACTTGCAGCCGCCTTTTCCGTGTTGACGATGCTGGGGTCAAGGATAACGGGATAGGCACGTTCCGGTGCGGAAAGCCACGCCGTATCGGCAGACACGATGACGATACGCTGGCCGTCCTTCTCTTCCAGATCAACAGAGACGGCGTAACTCATCTGGCCCGCCGCATCCGTCATGTAGGGAGCGGACAGATGGAACACGGGTTTGTCGCTGCCGGGCTGGAACAGGTACAGAACGCCGTCGATCATGCGCGCGTCCAGGCCGGGCGCGTCCAGAAGATAACGGAAAGTGCTATGCTCCGACGGAGCGTTGAGGATGATGTCCTCTTTCACCATCAATTCCTGCGCGGTATACTGCACATCAACACCGGGGAACACCTCATTGTACCGCACGGCGTTTTCAAGAGAGGACGGGTGTGTGAAATCACCTTCCAGCGGGACAAGACGCATGGAAGCGCCGCCCAACGTTACACAGAGGCCGTCTCCCGGCGCGAACTCCACCGGCAGGGAAAGCGCCAGATCGTTCGCGGCGTTTTCATAGGTCGGCACACCGTTTTTGTCCTCCACCACGAGTGTATTGTCGATGGCTTGTTCCTGCCCGTTTTCATCCACATATGTATTGGGGACCGGGCTGATGACTGTGATATATTCTTTGCGCGCGGCAGAACCACGTGCGGCTCTGAAAAGGTTGGAGGACGGCGCGGAAAATACACGCGCGTACTCCGACACTTCCACCGGAGCGCCGTATTTTTCCGCATAGGGGTCATATTTCTCACGCAGTATCGGCGCACGAAGCTCCACCGGCGGTTCTTCCGGTGTTTCCTCAGCCGAAGTTTCCAAAGAACTGCTGCTGTCTTCTTCGGAATTCACTTCACTGGTGCTTGTGGAAATACCTGCGGATTCCGAGACAGAGGAAGACGCATCCGGTGTGGAGACGGATTTCGGGGCTGTGCTGCTGTCCCCGGACGGCTGCGCATTCGAACCGCTGGACGGCACGCTGCTTTCCGGTGTTTCGGCCGAAGCACTTTGCGAAGACGATGCCGTCTGCGAAGCGCTGGATGAAACAGGAGGCGCAGATTCCGCCGGAGTGCTGTCCGGCGTGGACGCTGATGCGTCGGCTGATTCGTCAGCCGCCTGCTGCTGCGCTTCATAGTCCACAGGCTCCGGCTGTTCCAGTGGTGCCGAAACAGAGATACGTGGTACAGGTGCTTCAGCAGCAAACGCCTGTATCGGCACGCTTGTGAAAAGCATGCTCAATACAAGCACTATGCTTAGGGTTTGCCGTAAAAGTCGTGCTATCTTTTTCATGACCTCTCCTCGCTTTCTGTATCTTCAAGCCGAACTTTGGTAACAAATGGCTTAATTTAATTATATTAAGGGAAGCAGAAAGATTAAATTGATAAGTCGAACGAAAAAAACACAGGCTGTTTTAAAACAACTGTAAAACGTTATTTTTGCAACCGCGTATATATTACAAGACTGTTACAAAGTGAAAGAGTACCAATAGTATACTATAATGACTTTATAATGTGTTTAGCTCTGTGGTAAATGTCCATATAATATATTTATTATATACTGTGAGGATATTTGCCATGGCGATTGAGTTTAATTATGCAAAGCTTGGGGCACGAATTCGAAAAAAGAGACGTGAATTAGGTTTAAGCCAAGAAATGCTGGCGGAAAAGGCAAGTCTTACAAAAGCGCATATCAGTCATATTGAAAATTCGTATTCCAAGCCGAGTGTACAAACATTATTTCAAATCGCTCATGCATTGGATATTACCGCAAACGAGCTTTTGTATGATTATGCGGACGTATCTATGGATGAGTTTTGCGCTGTCATCTCTGAACTGTGTGCAGACTGCTCTCCGCGTGAACGGGATATGATTTTATCAGTTGTTAAAACAATGACTGCGAGTTTTCCATTGCTTGACCACGAGTAAATATTAAGGAGAAGGTGTGCTGCTGGTGTTAGCTTTTACTGCGGAGGACCGCCCGTTGATTGAGCGTATATACTTGTCCAAATCTCCAGCTTTGCGTAAGCTTGCATATAGATATTTAAAAGATGAACAGGCAGCAGCGGACGTTGTGCAACAGTCCGCGCTGGATTTTATGGAGATATTCCACACACTTACTTGTGTTTCCGAGAGTAAGCTGTGTGGTTATCTTTATATTATCACCAAGAACAATATTTTTGATATTTTAGGTAAAAATGGTCGTGAGCTTCCTACGGAGACTCTTGAAAATCGTGCGGAGCAAATGAACGCAGAGGAAATTGTGATTGGACGAGTGAGTGCGGAAGTAATGTATAGAAAAATTTCAGAACTGCCACCGCGTTATGGTGCATACATACAAATGGCATACTTGGACAAACTGGACCCGGTGGTTATTGCGAAAGTTTTAAAAGTGAAGCAAGATAGTTTGAGAATGCTGGGATATCGGGCAAGAAAAATGTTGGCAGAATTGTGTCAGGCAGAGAGCGAGGTGTAAATTGATGCGTCAAAAGAATAGATCAAGCGCTACAACTCAGGCGGAGGGCATAGATGACTTCGCGTTGGAGGCGGCGGGTGTTGTATACCGCGAATACTTGTTTAAAGAATTTGAAGATATTGAAAACGATCCCGACGCAGAAGACCTCCCGGATGAAATGATACAGCAATTAAATCATAACGTAATCAAAGAGTTTCGAAGAATCCAATGTCGTGAAAAGGGGAGGAGGCGCTATCGTCGAATTCTACAGGTGGCTGCATGTATCACAGTAATTATGCTTCTACTTCCCACAGCTGTGTTTCAAGTAGACGCAGCTCGGTCTGGCATTGCCAACTATCTTATTTCCAGCTTCCCGCAATTTGCTGAGATACAATACGATAGTTATGACAATGCAAAACCGCCTTTTGGTTGGTCATCACCGTATTATCCGGCATGGCTGCCAGAAGGGAGCAAGGTAACAAAGGTTTTGATGGAATCACAGGGGGATTTTGTTTGGTATCAAGATGAAGAAGGTTATACATTTCAGTTCGCCGTTATAAAAGATGTTGCGCATAGGCCTTCATTCAATGAGGAGAACATGTTGTCGGAAAAACGCGAAATAAAGGAGCATGAAGCAACTTTGCTTTACACAATGGACCGATGTACGCACTATCTTGTGATTCCGCTTACAGACGCAGTTGTGATAATTTCAGGCAATCTTTCGGAAAATCAAATAATTAAAATCGGAGAAAATATAAAAAATTTTTAAAATCCTGTTGCAAATCCTTCTAAAAACAGTTGATATAGGTAGATGCCAATAATGGAAGGATGATAGTATTGTGAAAAAGAGTTTTGTTCGGATGTTGGTTTTGGCAGTGTGCATAGCTGTAATGCTGGCGATGTCCCCGGTTTATGCGCAAGAAGTTTCTTTTGAAAATGGGCAAATTCAACCTCGTTGGACAGAATTAAATACTTTTCAATGCGCATTGGAGAGGCAAAGTGGACTGTTTAGTAATGCAAAGGTTGCAAGTACGGCATCAACCAGTGGGGCATATAGTAAAATTGAAATGACACTCACGATTCAGGTCTGGAGCAATGGCGCATATATTGACACTTCTAATTCATGGACATCTTCAGGTTCGGGCGCTACAAGTATTGAAAAAAATATAAAACTGTCACAAGGAAATTACCGGGCAAAATCAGTAGTTAAGGTTTATTCATCCAGTGGGACATATCTTGAGACGGTGACTAAGTATTCGGCTGATATTGTAATTTAAGTTATCATGTTAGTCATCAAAATGAATTTTATTATTTGAAAAAGGCGGGCTGCTTATTACAAGCGGCCCGCCTTTTTTGATAAAATCTTCTGTCGAATCAATAAGCGGCATCGGGAAAGTTGCCGATGCCGAGCTCCTCCATTCATTTCATTCACTAAGTTGAAAGCTGGATGAATGGAGGAAGATGATCAATGTATAATTACCGCAGTGCTGAAAAAGATTGGTTGAAATGGAAAGAGGCTGAAGAAAAAGAATTGCGGGAACAGGGCGCAGACGAAGCCTTGATTCAGAGACTGCATGAATATGATTGGGAAGTATTTAAGCAGGAACGCAAATTTTTGAGAAGGAAGGTGAGCTTTGATGAATGTATAAACGAAAAAATTGAAAATTCATCTGAACTGAGGATGACAGATGTACAAGCAATGATGAATAACATCAGCAGCATGGAACTGTTAAATGGGCTTTCCTGTCTGGATGAAAGTTCCCTCCAAATTGTTTTCTGTCGAATTTTAGGATATAGAAATGCAGAAATCGCAAAATTATTGGGCCTTTCTGTTAGTAATGTGGAAACAAAATGGTGGAGGGCGAAAAATTTTTTAAAAAATTTTCTGAACAAATGTGAGAAAAGCGGCGATTTCGAGGCCTATATAGTGAAGGACAAAATTCCTTCCCCTGATAATTCGGACCTGGAAAATTGAATAGCCAATAGCTTGAGTTACATAATCTTGTTTTGCTGCAACACAATGGTGACAGCAAGCGGGACAGCGATGCGCCAAGATGCTGTGGAAGGCTGAGCGGTTTACATCGCGTGTCATACGGGCCGTGGTGGCCCGGTACGCCATGAAAAAAACAAGAATAATGATACTCCCGCCTTGAACGCGTCACGGCATTGGGCGGCCCCACCGGAGGTGGGGAGGGGATTCCCTGTGGAAGCTGTATAACCGAAAGCTCGATCAAGTTGTTGCCCGTGCGCCGGGAGGTAGTGTCAAATAGGCGCATTTTGTGTTGAAAAGGATGGTGGCAAATTCCTCATTTCAGATCATTCATCTGTAGAGGGGTTTGCCGCCATTATTTTATAGAGGCAATATTTTTGTGAAGAAGGAAAAGGAAAGTGGAGAAGAAAAGGTTCTATTCCGAAGAAGAAATGGCAATAAAACTAATTTCCATTTTGTATAAATGCGGTGAAATTGGTCTTGAAGTATATCAAAACGTTATAAAGCATTACGCTGGACAAAAGTCAATGCTGCCATGATTGTGAATGACAGCCTCAACATTTTGAAAGGATACCATTACATTGATGGCAAGGAGGTGCTGATATGAGAACGACAGTACGCGAAACACTTTTTTCCAATGTTATGTTGGACCCCAACCGCCAGCGTGAAATGGTATTCTATGGACGAGTATCAACTCAGCATG
>URVL01000153.1 GCA_900551265.1 uncultured Eubacteriales bacterium
ATGCGCCGTTGGCGCTCGGCGGTTTGACAAACGGTGTTTCGGTTTTGGAAATGACGGCGGCTTACTGCACGTTCCCAAATCAGGGTATTTATGTGGAACCGACCACTTACTCAAGAGTTGTGGATTCAAACGGGCAGACTGTTTTGTCCAATGATCCGGAGTATACGGTTGCCATGAAAGAGAAAACTGCCTACTATATGAACAATCTCTTGAAAAATGCAGTCGACAATGGAACGGGACGTATTGCGCAGATTCCCAATATGGCGGTTGCTGGCAAAACAGGTACGACGACCAATGACTACGACCGGTGGTTTATCGGTTATACGCCGTATTATTGTGCTGCAGTTTGGGTAGGATATGATAACCAAGCCGAAATAAAACTCTCTACGTCCGTTAACCCCGCAGCGAACGCATGGAAACTTGTGATGGATCAGTTGCATGAGGGGCTTGAATCAAGGAGTTTTTTCAGTATGGAAACCGTTCAGGTACAGTATTGTCTTGACAGCGGCCTGCTTGTAACGGATGCGTGCCGCAACGATGTGCGAGGCTCACGTGTAACTACGGGCACCTTCCTGCCTGAGGATGCTCCGACAAGACGCTGCGACGTTCATGTCTCAGTCGAAATCTGTGATGAATCGGGGCAGCGCGCATCCGCCAATTGCCAGAATACGCATGAAATATCATTGATCAATGTAGAGCGCACCGGAAACGTCAACATGAGTGACGATGCCTATCTTTATAAGGATGCCGTATATGCCGATTTATTTGGTAACAGCACAGAATCCGCATATAACACGTATTGCACGTATCATTCTGGTTCCAGTCCCTACGATCCAAATTACCAGGAAGAATATCCGGAAGACCCGGAGGACGATGGCTCTGGCATTGATAACGGTGATGCGGATAGTGGCGATACCGGCGGCGGAAACGATGGCGGTTCTCCAAGTGAGCCGGGGGATGATGACCCGCCTTGGTGGGTTAACAATGATACACCGGCGGAGGACGACGGCGGATTCCCCACAGAGTGACATTTCGGCGCATTGAGGAGGCATTATGGCTCATTTTCGAATTGTGATAATGCTTATGTTGCTGGTATTTGTTCTAATGCTTGGCAGTTGTGCCGGCAATATACCGTCGAAAACGATTATGGGTGTCCCCATTCGTACAGGCTCTGAGCAGGATAATATTGATGCTGTAGATCCTGCACTTCTTGAAAAGCTTCAGCATGGTGAGATCAGTATTGATGAGGGCTTGTTACCGAAAATTCGTATTAACTTATGCGCGATTGGTGACATCATGGCGCATAATGGTACCTATGAGGCCGCGCAGACAGGAGATACGTATCAGTTCGATTATATGTTTGCAGACATTGCGCCGTATGTTGCAGACGCCGACTACATCGTTGGGAATTTGGAAACTGTATTTGCCGGGCGTGATCGAACCTATTCCTCCTACCCTGCCTTTAACACGCCTGAACAAATGGGAGAATCCTTAGCACGCGTCCTTGGCCTTGATCTGCTCTCGACCGCCAATAATCACAGCATGGATCGCGGCATTTCCGGACTTGAAACAACACTTGATTTTCTTGATTCTTATGGTATTGCCCATACCGGTACGTACCGCAGTGAGGAAGAAAGCGAAGAAATCTTTATTGCGGAGATCAATGGTGCGCGCATTGCGTTTTTGTCCTATACGTATGGGCTAAATGGTGCTAACCCAAACGATTATAGTGTCAATATTATCTCAAAAGATGCCTTGCAGCAGGATGCTATGCAGGCGCGAGAAGAGGGCGCCGACTATATTGTGGCACTGCTTCACTGGGGAAACGAGTATCAACGCACTGCATCGGAAAATCAACGTAGCTTGGCGCAATGGCTTTTTGAAAATACAGAGATCGATTTGATTATCGGAAATCACCCTCATGTAACGCAACCGATAGAGGAATTTCGTGTGACTTTTGACGGCCGCGAGAAAGTCGGTTACGTTCTTTACGCGCTCGGAAATTTTACGAGTGAGCAGTTGTTTGAATATAGCAATACCGGCATTATGGCAAATATTCACCTGGTTATTGACCGTGAAGATTATCGGAAGAATTATGTTGAAGAGATTACCTATACGCCAGTGTTTGTAGATCCAAATCCAAAGGCAACCGGAAAACGATACCGTGTAATTTCAGTCAGCCAGGCTGTGGCAGATTATGAGGCAGGAACCGATGATCTGATTTCTGCGAAGGAATATCAGCAGCTTGTGAAATATATAAAAGAATATGATGAAATGCTCACAACGCTGGATATCGTGAGTGAATATCGGCTTTCTTAAAAGCAAGGGGGTTTTTCATGAAGACTTTCAAACAAATACTGTTGCTTCTGTTTTCGGCGGTACTACTCATAACACCGTTTACCTCAGCAACAGATGAAAATACCCGCATATTTTTAGATGGGGAAGAAGTATCTTTGTCCGGTGTTTCGGCTTACTTAGATACCGATATCGGTATGATTATGGCACCGGTTAGCCTTTTTTCCAGCGAGCTTGGCGTTTCAGTTGATTATAACGAAGAATCAGGCACTGTGATTTTGTCACGAGAGAATACGACAGTTACATTCACTGTAGACGATACCGAGGCGCAGCTCAACAGCCGAAATGTGACGCTTGATGCACCTCCGGTCCTGAAAGATGGTGAAGTGTATGTTCCGCTACGTTTTGCAGCGGAGAATTTCGGGTATGAACTCACCTGGAATTCTGAAGAGCAATCTGTGGACATAACAACCGCATACGACTATGAGCTTGGCATCACACGGGAAAAACTGATAGAGGTCTATGGAGAGCCCTCCGAAACAATGACTTCTGAGAAGGGCTACGAGTGGCAAGTATATAATACGGATTATACAGATTATTTGTTGGTTGGTCTTGACGGGGACCGAGTTGTTGCGTATTATGTAAATAGTGAGACGTGGGAGCTCCCTATCGGTCTGCAATATGGAACGAAGTTGTCGACTTGCAACACAATTATGAGTGAGTTGGGCTATCAGTCTGCAGTTGGTTCCGGATATACAACATATACTTCCGATGAAACAACGCTGACCGTCTATTACCAGGAATCTGGTGACAATCTCATTTA
Organism: uncultured Eubacteriales bacterium; assembly: GCA_900551265.1. GTDB lineage: Bacteria > Bacillota > Clostridia > Oscillospirales > QAMX01 > Allobutyricicoccus > Allobutyricicoccus pentlandensis. The sequence continues at coordinate 3,119 of URVL01000153.1, forward strand.
TGCGGCGCTTTTTGAATATGCACAATATGCGTCAAACTGTACGGTGACGCCGTCTGTACTTACGATGATGGAGCAAACGCTTGCAGATTTAACCAATATTATGCGTGTGCGTGTCGGCCTTGAACCGTTATCCATGGATCAAAACGTTAGTACCGTGGCAAAGTCTCACGCGAATGACATGGCGGAAAATAACTTTTTCTCTCATCTTGGAACAGACGGTTCGGATAAGACCGAACGTATGGTAGCGGCGGGCTATGACGAGTGTTATATCAGCGAAGCCATTTCGAAGGCCTATCCGAATAGTTTTGCAACGTTTGCCTCTTTCTACTCTAATACAACTTACTGCGAAGTCATGTCTGCGAATTTTGATGCGGTTGGGATAGGATATTCCTATAATCCCGATTCGGATGGGGTGCTTTACTGTGTACAGCTGTTTTATGCAGAAATAGATTGAAAACTTTAACATAAGAGGTGCGTCGTATGAATCTTAGTTTTTCTACTTTGGGGTGTCCAAACTGGACCTGGCGTGAGATCATTGCCGCGGCGGTCGATTTGCGTTATAACGGAATAGAGCTTCGCGGCATTGGCGAAGACATTTTTCTACCAAAGATTGATCTTTTTTCTCCAGAACATATTCGTGACACACGTGCGGAACTGGCGGCCAAAAATCTTGTAATTCCCTGCGTGACCTCAGATGTATGCCTGCATTTGGATGACAAGGATTATACAGCATCCGGACGTCTCTACATAGCTTTGGCAGCTAATATCGGAGCAAAGTATGTGCGACTGTTAGGCGATACGGGGCCTGCTCCCCTACCCTATGTGGACGATGCCCTTGTGGCGTCTCGCTTGAAGGAGCTTGCTCCCATAGCGGAGGCCAGCGGCGTTACCCTTCTTGTGGAGACAAACGGCGTTTTTGCGCAGACGGAGCGCTTGCGTAAGTTAATACTAGATGTAGATAGCCCCGCCGTGCAGGTTTTGTGGGATCTGCACCACCCTGTTCGTTACTTTGATGAACCTGTTTCTCTCACATATCAGAACATTGGAGAGTTTGTACGCCACGTACACATTAAGGACAGCATCCGGGAAAACGGCGTATTACATTACAAAATGGTAGGTTATGGAGACCTTCCAATTAGCGACTGTTTCCGGATGTTGAAAAACAACGGATATGACGGCTTTATTTCGCTTGAGTGGACGAAGCGATGGAATATGGAACTGGAAGACGCGGGCATTGTTTTTTCACACTTTGCCTATGCTGTCCGTCGTCTATGGGAAAAAGCATGACAAAAAAAAAGAACACTTGGAAATACGGCGACTGTCTGATAGTCGCCGTTATTTTGCTGTGTGCGATATTTTTGTCATTTGGTTTTTCCGGAAACAGTACGCCGCAGGGGCTTACTGTCAGCGTAGATGGAGAAGTCATTGGATCTTATACGCTACCCCTGTCTTCAGAATATGCGCTTGAAAGTCTCACGTACCCTTGCGCACTTGTTATTGATGGATATGCGGTTTCATTGAAGGACACAACCTGTCCGGGCCATGACTGTGAGCTGGGAGGAACAATTGAACAGGCGGGCGAGTCCATCGTCTGTCTTCCCAACCGGCTTTTGCTGACGCTATCTGGCGATGCAGAGATTGATGCGGTGACACAATGAAGTCGAAAAAACTGGCGCTTTGTGCGCTTTTGACGGCGCTGGGACTAACGCTTTCCTATGCGGAGAATTTTTTACCGCTGACGCTTTTTGTCCCAATTCCCGGATTAAAGCTGGGTCTGTCCAACACCGTTACGCTGGCGGCGCTCTATTTACTGGGGGGCTCCTATGCGGCAACCATTTCTTTTGCGCGTTGTTTTCTCGGCGCCTTTTATGCAAGCGGGCTGACGTCTCTTTGGTTTTCTTTGTGCGGCGCGGTGATGTCTTTGATCATTATGTGGATGTTAAAGACATACGCTTCACGTATAACTTCGCTGTGGGGCGTTTCTATAGCCGGGTCTGCCGCTCACAACTTTGGGCAGATCTGTGCGGCAGCGGCTGTTATGCGCACATGGACTATTTTTGCCTATTTGCCTGTCTTGCTGATCGCTTCTATTGGAACAGGCTTTATAATTGCGGCGGTCAGTCAGCCCATTTTAATTCTGATACGAAGATGGAAGCAATAAACAACCCTCTGCCTTATGGCAGAGGGTTGTTTATCACTTTTATTTATAAAGTGTAAAGCTATTAAAATCAGCTGCACCTTCGCCTTCATATGTAAAATACAGAGGCTTTTTTCCGGGCGCAATATTCAGCGGAGCGGAAAAGCTTCTCCAACCGCTGCTCGGTTCTACGGGAATGCGGGCGACAACTTTGCCTCCGCAGGCAATACGCTCGTCCCGTACAACAAATGTGCCGGTAGCGGCTCCTCTGATTTCAACAGATATGATGGTTGCAGACTGAAAATCGAAATAGCGATAGCCTGCCGTTGCGCCGTCACGCATATTTTGAATA
>URVL01000154.1 GCA_900551265.1 uncultured Eubacteriales bacterium
TCTCAACAGCGCTCTTTGCGTCCAGCACAATTTTTTTGCAGTTCTAATCGATTGTGCTATGACGCTCTCTGCCGTTATCCTATCATCTACGATTCCCATCCTTTTGTACGAACTGCGGGAAAAATTTTAAAAGTACTAGTTCAATGATCATGTGATTATTGTGTAACAAATTCTGTTCCACGTTCCGCTTTTACTTCAAGAGAAGCGACATTAAGGTATAAATTGGTGTAATATCCTTCTGTAACCAATTCTGGGTGGCCTGTTACTCTAATCCAGTCGTTCTCATTGGGAAATTCTCCGTCGTATTTTAGCAGGAAACCTCCCCAGCCGTCATTTCCACAGCAGCCGGGGCCGTTTCGGTATACAATCGGAGCAGTTTCGCTGCCGTCCCATGAATAAAACTGTGCATACATTCCTTCCACGATGATCGTTTTATCCTTATAGTGATCAAAATTGCAGTACATATCGCTGATCTGTGTTAAAAACATCTTTTCCCCGATTTCCAACACATCGCCCTCAGCCGATTCACCTGTTGTGTCTGTAACCGGTGTGTTGGGAGAATCGCTGCCAAGCGTAGGAGGGCGGCTTGCCGGCACACTGGAAGAAGGCTCTTCAAGGGCTTTGGTTTCTGGAGCGGCAGATTCAACATTTAAGGAAGACTCCGGACTGTTTGAATCGGGAGGTGTAACATTGAACCCTGTTTTACCGCCGCCATTGCCGCAAGCGGACAGCAGCATGCAGAGCAATAAAGCGGGAACAATCCTGTTCCATATTTTACGCACGGCAAATCACCCCTTTCACGGTTTGTATGACCCAGTAGAGGAAAAAGACAATGATATTACATAGGACAATGCTGGCTCCCGTAGGCGTTGCGTATACATAGGAAAATGTCAGTCCTGCCCATAAGCATATCACGGATATGATAGCCGAATTGATAATCACAGCTTTGAATTTTTTGCATAACCGCATAGAGGTCAGCGCGGGAAACACAATCAGGCTGGTAATCAAAAGAGCGCCCATCATCCGCATCCCCAAAACAATCATCAAGGCTGTCAGCAGGGCAATCAGCGTGTTATATAGCCCCGCGTTCGTGCCTGTCGCTTTCGCAAAAGATTCGTCAAACGTAACGGAGAAAATACGGTTATAGAATAGAATGAACAGCACTAATACAATAACGGATAGAACTACACTTAAATTCACATCACTTTGCGACATGCTCAGAATGCTTCCGAACAGATAGTTGCACACATCCGTATTCATTCCTGTGGTTAAAGAGATGACCATCACCCCTATGGCCAATGCACCGGTGGAAATTCGAGCGATCGCCGCGTCGCCTTTAATCCTGCTGCTTTCGTTGATCCGCAGCAGCAGAAAGGCCGCCAATACCACAATGGGAATGGAAATCGTCAGCGGGGCCATATTCAGTGCCGTCGCTAAAGCCAGCGCACCGAAGCCAACATGGGAAAGCCCGTCCCCGATCATGGAGTACCGCTTTAGGACAAGGCTTACCCCCAGCAGAGAGGAACAAAGGGCCACAATGGTTCCCACGAGGATTGCGCGAACCATAAAGGGGTAGGAAAACATCTCTTTCAGCAAGTCAAGCATGGGAAACACCCCCTATAAAACGGCTGCCCACTTCGCTGTTCCGATAGTCCTCCGTTGTACCAAAGAAAAGCTGGGAATGGCACAGGTGCAAAATATGTTTTGCGTACTGTACCGCTGCGTGGATGTCATGGGAAACCATGATGATGGTGATCCCCATATCTTCATTGATTTGCCGGATCAGCTCGTATAGGTTCTGCGTCACCACAGGATCTAACCCGGCGGCAGGTTCATCCAATAAAATCACCTTTTTCGTGGCGCATAGAGCGCGGGCCAACAGAACCCTTTGCTGCTGGCCGCCGGATAATTCACGATAGCAGCGGTTTTTCAGCTTTGTAATTCCCATTTTTTGCAGGTTTTCATTTGCAAGTTCTTTTTCCCGTTTGGTATAAAAGGGCTTTAACCCCAATCGGTTTAAGCAGCCGGAAAGGACGACTTCATAGACACTGGCGGGGAAATCCTTTTGTACCGCTGTCTGCTGCGGAAGGTAGCCGATTTCTTTTGCCAAAAGCCCGTTTCCCATGTGAATCGTACCGGACGCTGGCTTTTTCAAACGCAATAGCCCCTTTACCAGCGTACTTTTCCCCGCGCCGTTTTCCCCGACAATGCAAAGATAATCGTTCGGCTCTACTGAAAAATCCAAATCCTTTACAGCGGGAACGCCGTCATATACAAAAGATATATTCTTGCATGTGATTAAATTCATCGCGTTTCTGTAACCTCCATTCAAAAAACAGCAGCGGCAGTACTCACGCGCCGCCGCTGCTCATTTTAATTTAAGGCAGCGCGCAGGCTGTCTACATTTTCCGTCATCATAGACAGGTAGGTAGCCCCGTTCTCCATTTGCTCTTTCGTCACATTATGGCAGGAATACAGGGTCATCTTCTTCGCTCCGGTAGCCTCGCAGATAGAATCTGCGATTTTTCCGTTGGAAAGCTCAATGGTAAAGACAACTGGAATCTGTTCTTCCTTCACCTTATCGGTCAAAAATGCAACCGTTGCGGCGCTGGCTTCGGTTTCCGTCGAACAGCCTGTAAAGGCGGCGTAATAGCTAAGGCCATACTCGTCGGCAAAATACCGGAACGGGAAACGGTCGCCAAACAGAATCGTTTTCCGTTTAGCGCTGTCTACAACTTCGCGGAAAGAGGCGTCCAGCTGTTCCAACTGCTCTTTGTAATCGGCGCTGTTCTTTTCATAGGAATCGTCGTTTTTCGGATCTTTTCCGCAGATAAGAGAAGTGATCTTGTCTACAATTTCAATCGCATTTTTCGGAAAAGTCCACACATGTTCGTCGGTTTCCTCCTCGTGCTCGTGGGAGTGTCCTGCCAGGGCTTCCTTGATCTCGTCTGCTGTAGCGTCAGCAGCGTAAAACGTAGGGGCCCAATTTTCTACATCCATGAGAGCTTCCACGCTTTCATTACCATAGCGCAGATGGAAATGAGCGATTTCTTCCTCGTGTTCTTCTTCATGGCTGCCTGCGCCGGTGCCATGGTCGTTAAAGGCCAGATAAACCGGCGCTCCTGAATCAGGCGTTTTGGCTTGGAATGTATACCACACGCTGGTAATATCTCCATCGTCGTCTTTTATCGTCTGAAACCCCTGATATTCATACTCCGCAGATACAGTCCCGGAGGGCGTGTGGAAAGAAACGCTGTTCCCCTCAATGGAAAGCGTATTGTAATCGGATTTCCTCTTTTCCAAAAACTCCTGCTTCATTTCATCAAAGGATTTCTCATTTTCTTCGGCTTCTTCTGTGATATACTCGTCCAGCGTTCCATCCTCAAAGTAGGGAAGCACCGATTGAAAATCTCCGGCAAAATCAGAAAGCGGGCGGTCTTTTATTTCGCTTTCCACAATTTCCCCATGGTCGTGGTCATGCTCGTGCTCCATCCCTTCAACGATTTCTTCATTGACGGTGGGGACACAATCAATCAGACGCAGGGTGTCCGGCCTCTGATCGCCCATAGAGTTCAGAATATCGTCCACCCATACATCATTCTCGCCTCCGGTGTAGATGAACAAATCGCAGTTCTGAATCGTCTTAATATCCTGCGGGGTCGGCTCATAGGAATGGCTTTCCGCGCCGGGCTTCAACAGCATCGTAACGTCTGCCTTGTCGCCTACAATCTGGCGGGTAAAATCATATTGGGGGAAAATCGTAGTTACAACAGACAGCTTCTCCGAATTATCGGCATCTGCCGGTTTATCGGAAGTGCCGCAGGCGGACAGGCAGGCGAGAACCAGTACCGCCGCCAACAGAATTGAAATGTATTTTTTCATGAAATTGAATCCTCCGTAAATTCGCATATTTTCTTAAAAATGGGCGCAAAAATACAAGGGATAACCTCCCCGATTGGAAAATGGGCATAGTATTCCCTTGTATCAAAGGATTCTATTTAATTGTTCATTCTTACTTTCTGGCTGATAAGGGAAACGACAGGTACAAACAGAGGAAGGCAAAGAAATGCCACAACCAGCGGAAACTGAGGCGCAAACGCCCCGGCCGTTTCAGACGAGCCGGTTCCGATCTGTTTTAATGTTTGTTCGGCCCGATGAATGCAGGCGCAGACAGGGCAATCCGCTCCTGTGCAGTCGTGATGGGCCTCTTTTGCGATGAAAAGAAGAGAAAAGAAGGCGACAATAACAAAGGCAGCACAGGTAAATCCGGCAAGGATTCTTTGCGCCTTTTTATCCATAACTTTCCCTCCTTCACAAAAATGATTTATCCGTCAGCAGCCTGTTTTTCTGCACTCGCTGCAAATTCCGTAGAATATCGTCTGCAGAGAATCCATTTCAAACCCATGGTGCTCCAACATGTGCTGTCCCAAATGAGCGACTTCGCCGCACTGTACATGGAGCAGCTTGCCGCATTTTTCACATTTGCAGTGGTAGCAGCTCGGCGGTTCGCAGTTATCCTGTCCGCCGATATATTCAAAACAGGCGCTGCTGCTTCCTTCGATGATGTATTTTGCAACCACGCCTTGCTTTACCATGCGCTCCAAATGACGATACACCGTCGTCATTCCCACTGTGATGCCTTCCTTTTTGAAATGGTCGCAAATATCATTGACCGTAATATGGCTACCAGGGACGGATTTCAGAAAGGCAAGTAATTCAGCCATCTGTTTGGTTTGATACTGTGCTTTGCGTGCCACTGGATCCGCTCCTTTGAAATTGAAAACTGTTTTCAGTTTATTACAAAGTGTTTTTGTTGTCAATATAATTTGAAAACCGTTTTCAATTTTTGAGGTCTGAAATTCTATCACAAAACAATCCCCTACATCTCATGTGTCCCAGATGTAGAGGGTCGTTTTGGATGTACTGCATACTATGCTGTCTTAAAAATGGTGTTGTATATATTCTACACTTGAAAAAGCGTACAGCAACGCTTTCAAAAGCATAGTAGTTGCAGGGCGAAAATAAATTTGTTCTAACCGCTACACAAAAACATATGCGCTTCTGCCTTTGGGATATCCCATGCTTTGTGAAATGCTATACTTGGTCGGTGCACCTCTCAAGAGGTTTGCATGGTCTAGCATCATGTGTCCTTCTATGAAAATTTTTTATGGTTTGCTGCATGTCTTTTCGCAAAAAGCAATGAAAAATAAGAAAAAAGATTTCAGAAGAAATATACTTATTTGTTTCTATAAATTTTCTTTGCGTGTACGTTTTACCGGAACCCGGGAATAGGATTGTAAAAACAGGGATTTTATTTAAAAGTGTGTTTGATTTAATGCTTGCGGAGCAATTCCTTGCCAATTTGAGGCTGTGTTTCTTGAAAAAATACATCCCGCATTTTTAACTTAAAGTGGAAAACAGCTACAGTGATTTTGAAATATGAACTTTAAAAATCGTTATATCTTGTCTTATCGCTTCGTCCCGTTCAACTTCCACTGGGCGCTCTGGCTCTGAAGCTCCACCATGTGCCGGTAGAGGCCGCCTTTCTGCATCAGCTCCGCTGGTGTCCCCTGTTCGGCCACATGGCCATTCTCCAGAACCACGATG
>URVL01000155.1 GCA_900551265.1 uncultured Eubacteriales bacterium
ACCAGACCCCCTGATGTAGTTTATTTTCCTACATCAGGGGGTCTTTTGTCACTGTCCGTTTTTACTGGATCAGTTCACTTTTTGACCGGCGGGGTGCTTTTAATTTGTTTCTTTGTTCCTTTTTTGACGTGCGGCGCGCATTTCTTCTATTTTACGGCGTTCTTCATCCTCGTTGTAGTTTACAACCAGTTCTTTGATGTCGAAAATTCGGAATATATCGCCCATATTGTCCGGCGCGCCCAAAACGGACAGACCGCCGTCTGCGCGGAGAACCTGTCCTGTAATGTAGGACGCCTTATCCGAAACGAGAAGCGATACCACATTGCCCATATCAACCGGACGTCCGACGCGGCGCAACGGAATATAGCGCCAATGATCACGGTACCAGATGCTGTCCTTAGAGTCCTGATCCTCCGGCGTGCGCACATCAATCACGCCCGGCGAGAACCCATTGACACGGATTCCGTATGGGCCGAGGTCAATCGCAAAAGACTCGATTGCACGGTTTAACCCGGCTTTCAGTCCAGCATAAACGGCGTCGCTTGTGTGCGGAGAAAACGAGCGAATGGACGTATTAAAGAGAATCACACCCGCAATGCTGTTCTCCACCATATAATTTGCCGCAGCTTTCGCACACAGGATCATACCGCGAAAGTCCAGGTTATAGAGGCTGTCCATCGTCTCCGGCTTAATCTCTCGCAAATCCTCAAACCGCGTGATGCCGGCGTTATTGACCAACACATCCAGCCGCCCAAGCTGCGCAACGCACTCTGCAATCAGACGGTCCGGCACGTCTATTTCGGCCGTGTTGCCTTGAAGCAGGCAGCCGTTGACGCCCGCTTCCCGCACCGCAGCAAGCACCCTTTCTCCTTCCTCGCGAGAACTGTTATAATGAACTGCAACATCGTATCCGTCGCGTGCAAGCTGTTTTGCAACCGCAGCGCCGATTCCAGTGCTGGAACCCGTGACAAGCGCCACCTTGCCGTTTCTCATTCATTACCCCTCTTTCTCAAACTGCCGCTTCTCCATGTAACGCAAACCCCGGCTTATTAAAAAGGTTTTTCCTCCGGGTGATAGTTCTTTGCAAGGTCCAACACATCACAGGCGTCAAACAGGTCTGCCAGATGCTCCGCACCGCCGACCACGGAGAGGCCTCCGTCCACGCAGATGACCTGACCTGTAATATACGACGCCTTCTCAGAGGCCAAGAACGACACGACGTCTCCCATGTCCTCGGCATAGCCATTACGGCGCAGGGGAATAAAACGCGGCGAATTCTTATAAAACGGGCTCTGCTGCTCCGCCTCCGGTTCCGGGCAACGGACATTTGTCACGCCGGGAGAAAACCCATTGACGCGAATGCCGTACCGGCCCAAATCGATGGCAAAGGAGGCTATTGTGCGGTTTAAACCGGCCTTCAGTCCGCCGTATACGCCGTCAACGCTATGCGGCGCAAAACCGCGGATGGACGTATTAAATAAAATTGTGCCCTGAACGCCATTTTCTACCATATACTTGGCGGCTTCGGATGCTCCAAGAATCATTCCGCGATAATTTAAATAATACATGCTGTCCATGGTTTCCGCCGTAATTTCACGCAGACGTTGAAACCGGGTAATGCCGGCATTGTTCACGTCAACGTCCAGGCGGCCAAGTTTCTCGACCGTCTCGCGCACAAGCCTGCGCGGCACTTCCGCATCAGACGTATCGCCGTGCAGCAGGCAGGTACGTACGCCAAATGATTCACAGTCCGCAGCAACCTTTTTTGCTTCCTCGGGCGAACTGTTATAATGCACGGCGATATCATAACCGTCGCGCGCCAGCGCACGGGCAACACCCGCGCCGATGCCGGTACTTGAACCTGTGACAAGCGCCACTTTTCCATTTCTCATATGTCTTCTCCCCTCTTTTTATTGATTCAAAATCTCTTCCATTTGATATTCTCTTCCACGCTCCATGACAAAACCCCTGACTTCCGGTGCAACGCGGGCAAGCGCGTCTATAAACTCTTTGGGGTTTTCCGTATTGTGGCGGATCAGGTCATAGTGCGTCGGGACGCCGACCTTTGCGCCAAGGATCCGGCAATAAGACGCGGCCTCCATATAATTCATATTGCCAAGCTTTCCATTGATACAGATAAACGCCACATCCGGCGCCATACCGACATTTGGCACAATGGTTTTTGTTGTAAAAAGCGCGTCTCCGCTGAAATAGAGCTTGACGCCGTCACAGGAAACCAGATACCCCACGCTGTCCACATCGTGGTCGGCAGTCGTCGCCGTAATGCGGAAGCCGCAGCGTTCCAGTGTCTCACCGCGGTCCAGCCGGACGCCCGGAATTGCAAGGCCGCTCTTTTCAAGGGCTGCCATACAGGTTCCCGGGCCTACAATGGTATCCGGGATCACATACTCCTCATAAGTTACAGGATCAAAATGATCCCAGTGCGCATGCGTTGTCAGCACCAGATCCACATGCACGCTGCCTTTTTTAATAAACGGCGGATAAATACGCTCTGAATTGCCTTTTGCCTCACCGCAGAACGGATCCACGGACAGCGCGCCTTTCTCCGTCTTCAGAATAAAACCCGCCTGGCCAATCCACATAATTGTCGCACTCATAATTTCGCCCCTTCTCCTTACTTTTTATCTGTGATATCCGATTTATTATAAGTATTTGTGATTTCCAGTTTTATCCTGTCCCCTCGGAAAAGCACCGAAGAATACTCCATCGGCACATCGTCGGCGTTATATATCACATTTTCCAAATGAATGAGCGGATAATTTTTACGAACCCCCAAATGTGCGGCTTCCATGGAATCAGCCTGTACAATTTCGAGCGTTTCAATCATTTTGTTCTGTTCAATGCCGTAAGCCTCTCTCAGAATGTCGCATAACTGCGCCACTTCAAAATTATGACCTGCGGTCAGCATGTCGGGACAGAGTTTCTTTGGAATGTACGACATATGCAGGCTGAGCGGCGAACCCTTTACGGAACGCACGCGCAGAATATAAAAGATCTCCGTACCCTCGGGAATCCCCATGCGCGACGCAATCGACACTGGCGCGGCAATTTCTCTTGCCTCAATCAGCCTTGTCTCGCTCTCAACGCCCTGTTTATCCAGCTGTTCCCGAATCCCCATATGCGAAAGCGGACGGCTGAGCAGCTTATCTACGCTGACGAACGTTCCCTTCCCGGGCACACGATACAAAAGGCCCTCCTGCGCCAGGCGCAAGATTACCGACCTCACCGTCATCCGGCTGAGGCCATACTCCCGGCTGAGTTCATTTTCCGATGGTATCCGCGAATTCTCAGTCCAATCTCCGCTTTTGATCTTTTCGCGAATGATTTCCTCCAGCTGTACGTGGAGCGGCTTTGGGCTCTGCGGATCCAAGATTTTCATGGTTTTGTTCTCCTTCATTTTCAGTTACGGGAAGTCCGGGAGCTTCATGAGATAAAACCGGCGTCCAAAAGAGCCTGCTTCATTTCGGCCTCGATCTCCTCCGACATTGGGAGCACCGGCTTTCTGGGGAAACCGCCTTTCAGGCCCATCAAATTCATGCAGCACTTGACGCCCGCCACACTGCCGCGCGCACCGGTTTTCTTAATAACATTCTGCAAAACCTCATAATACGCCCAAGCCTTTTCACGGCCTTCCTCACGGTACAAGCGCACAACCTCCGCACACTGTTCCGGGAAATAATTGCTCGCAGAAACAACGCCGCCTTTTCCACCGCGATCCATGCATGTAAAAACCGTACTCATAGATCCGGACATCACTTCAAAGTCGTCGCGCCCTCCGGCGGCATCCATATAAGCGTTCATCATGTTTTTCGAGGTATCCTTAATGCCGTGAATATTCGGATGATCCGCCAGCACGCGGACTACATCCGCAGAAATCGTCACATCGTTGGCAAAGGCCGGTGCGCAATACAGCAGGATTGGAATACGGCTAAAATCTGCAATCTCCGTATAATATGCAATCAGCGCCTGGTCCGTCATGAGGCTTTTGAAATAGTGCGGCGTCAAAACGGATAAATAGTCAACCGGCAGCGCCGCAGATTGTACACGATCGATAAATTTCAGCGTCTGATTAAGGGACTCACGCCCAACACCTGCTATGAAGCACTTTTGTGGATCAGCGTAGGACGACGCCGCACGAATCACCTCAAAAGACTCATCATCCGATAACATACGGAATTCGCCATTGCTACCCAGGCACATAAACCCACTTACATGGGTCTGATTCCAGATATCATAGTTATACTTCAGCATAGCAAAGCTGATCTCTCCATTTTCATCAAACGGCGTAACGGTTGGTATTACAATACCGCTTAAATTGCGCATGACTCTCGCTCCTTCCAGCATCTGTATTTCTCGCTGTCAACCTGTACATATATGGTTCATTTTATCACACGCTTTTTTGTTTGTAAACGACTATCTGTATCGAATGCAAAAAATAGACAATTATTTCAATGCTTTTTGCCATTTTTCTGCACAGCCGCATTTTTTCTGCGATTCCTGACCAAACAAAACGACAGAGAGACATCGTCCTCTGTCGTTATCATATGAAACCCTTTTTGTAGTATTTTAGCCCATAATTTTACCAAACAGCCCATCTTAAAAATCTAAAGCGCATCCCTGCTAGACGGACAAGCCTCCACGCGAATCAATTTCCTCTTCAATAGAGGCCAACAGGGTCTGTGGCGACACATGAAAGACTTCTGCAATCAGAAGTAAGGTTCGCACTGTAGGCACCTTTTCTCCACGTTCAATCCGCCTGTATAAATTGCGGTCAAGACCTATCAGCCCACTCACCACTTCCTGTGATAGGCCACACTTCTTTCGATAATTCTGAAATGTTTTACCAATCGCTCCGGAAAATTCATCCACAATATCACCTCTTCGAAAAATCAATGATGCACTTGGCACAGATCTATGTAAAAACATCCCATGTTTCCAACAAGCTTTCCTTTTTCTCGTTTCTCCGTCGCAATTGAAAAAATAGTCGAAAAAATCTTACAAGCCCTAAAGCATATTTCCCCGCGGGTTGCAAAACGCATGCATCTATCTCCACTCACCCATACCCGATTTCTTCAAAATCGGCCAACAAAAATACCTTTTACCGGAAAGTAAAGGCCTATAAAATTATTTAGAAACAATACGCTCTTCTATCGACCGAACAATCGCACTTGGCGAAACAGCCAGGGCATTTGCAATTTTGAAAAGAGTACTTATTGTAGGCATGCGTTCTCCACGTTCAATTTTGCTGTAATGCGTTCTATCAAGATCCGCAAGTCCACTTAAGACTTCCTGAGAAAGTCCCTTCTTCTCACGATATTCCTTGATCACCGTTCCGACTACTTTGGCACTAACGTTCATATAACCTCCGTTTCGTTTTTCAGTTTACCAAGTCGTCGCACGTATTATGAGGTCAAATGACCTCGCAAAAAAATTATGCTGGATACTTATCGTGTTTTTTTGACATTTTTTAATAAAAAACGATATAAAATACCTATAATCGTCATTTTTTAACAAATTTTGCTTATACCTATTTTTTCAAACGGACGGTAGATCGGAAGAGCACACGTCTGAACTCCAGTCACTA
>URVL01000156.1 GCA_900551265.1 uncultured Eubacteriales bacterium
CTGATCTTTTCCGCTGGGAGGGTTTTCATCTCCTTCTTTTCCTTGGGCGGCAGCTTGCACCCGGCGGCGGGGTTGTAGGGAATCAGTCGTTCCCGCACTGCTTGGTCAAGACACTGACGGAGCATGGCGTGGAGACCTCGGATGGTCTTGGCGCTCAGGCTCAGGTCTTTCATACTCTCGTAGCGCTTTACCCGGCCCTTGGTCTTTGCTTTGTTATAGAACTTCTGAATATCCAGTGTGGTCAGCTTGTTGAGCTTGATTTTGCCGATATTCGGCACGATATGCTTGTCGATGTAGTTTTTGTAGTAGGCGGCAGTAGTTTCGCGGATGGAGGGTTTCGCGTAGTTCTCGAACCACATTTCTGCCCACTGTCCCACGGTGAATTGGTCAGTTTTGTGTGCGTCCACCTTCCCGGCCTGCTCCAGTGCCGCAGCCAGTTTTTCCTTGCATTCTTTCTGGGTTTTCGCCAACACATTTTTGTAGATGACTTTTCCAGTTTCCGGGTCGTGACCTGCCGTGTAGCGGCCCTCCCAGCGGCCATCTTTCCGCTTGCGAATGTTCCCTTCGCCGTTGGCTCTTTTCTTAGCCGTGGTCGGTCACCTCCCGAATATCACCGTCATTCTCGTCCATGCACTCGGCCATCATCCTAACGCCCAAGCGGAAACCCAGAATGAAATTTTCCAGTGCTGTGATGCTGTCGATTTCGTGCTGTGACCTGACGAGTTTTGTGAGGAGCGTCCGTTCAGTTTCATCGAGCTGCTCCGAGAGCTGACTTTCATATCGGCTGACACGATCCGCCGCCCGTTTCAATTCTGAGCCAGGTACCATCTGCCGTTCGCAGGGCGTGATGTTGCCGTAGTAGAAATCCTCCAGGGTTTTCCTCATTTTCTCCACCTCCTTCGTAGCGACACACCATACCACACCTCGGAGGGAATAGCTACTGGTTTTGGGGAGAGTTATCAGTTCAGACACATATTTTTTAAGACTGCTGATATCGGCCTTTTCTTTGAAGACACTGGTGCAATCCGCAGTTGGCGTCGAAACCCCCCAGCGTATTTTGGGGATGCCTCTTTCTTGTTTACTGTGGCGCAAATTCTGCGCCGGGTGCCTTTCTCTGAATTGCACTTTAACTCCCCTTTAGGGGCAGGGGGAGCCGGGGCAGCGCCCCGGTGAGTGCGGGCGGCGTATAGCCGGACGCTATGCTTGCCCCACCCAAACGGGTGGGCTTCCGCCCCAACGGGGCGTCTCTGCGGTACCCCGGCTCGGTGCGGCCCACGGAACAAAAGCGCGCCTTTCTGTCTGTCTGCACTGCGGGCAGATGTATCCCCAAATTTATCCCGCTTCAAAATCGAACCCTCTGCCCTGCCCTTGCCCTGGGCATTTTGCCGAAGCCAAATGCGCTGCAATTCGGGACTGACCGGGAGGAGAAATGCGACGAGGAGGCTGGGTGAACTGCCCAGCCTCCTCGTATTCTTGATGGTACTGTTTCCAAAATTCTGAGGGCGAAAATGCCTGTCCCTCACAAAGGTTCACAAATGTCCCAACACCGCGTTTTATCCTCTGAGAGGTACACGGATGCCACCCAGTCCGCAGGATGGGCACAAACCGCCGTACAACGCGAAACAGGCGGTTTCACGATTTTGGGCTGTGGGCAGGCTGAAGGCTTCCGGGTCATTGGCAGAGAAAACCTTCCAATTGGCGGTCCACCTTTTCGACTTTTTACTGCGAACGGCCCGTGGCAGGGATTGTCTCTTTGATTTAGGCGTGGTAGATTTTTCCCACAACGACCCTGTCGGAACTTTTTTGAGAAGCGTTTTCCTCGTTGAAGGAATCCCCTTCTTGTTGTTGTTCGTCTTGTTTATATATTTCCCCCTCAAATCCTGGAGAGGGTCCCCTCCGCCAGATGCTGAGTGGAATTATTCCAGAGGAGCATTTTTTCCTGTTTATAGCACACGCAGCCAGCCTTATTTAATCTGTTGAACAGTGGTATAATGGTCAGCGTAAAAATGCCTCTCTCTCACAATGGCCCACAAACGCCCCAACACCGCGTTTTATCCTCTCAGAGGTGCACAGATGCCACCCAGCCCGCAGGATGGGCACAAGCTGCCGCACAACGCGAAACAGATGGCTTTATGGCTTTGGGCTTTGCCTGGCCGAGGACTTACGGTCATCGGCAGAGAAAAATCTAAAAAAGTCAGACGGGAACTACCCTCCTTTTCCCAAACTTTTGCATCAAACGGCATTGGGCCGGGGCTTTCTCTTTGATTTAGGCGTGGTAGTAATGGTCATTGGTAGATTCAACTCTACTTACGCCCATTGCTTTTATCGGATTTGCTTGAATTCTGAGAAGTTCTAATGTTATTCAGAACTTCTCGGGATTTTTTGCATTCCAACCTTTAGATTTTTACGTTTAAACTGCAAAAATTCTACCACGCCATGTGCAGGTGTGGTTTAGTACTCCATTTGACGGTAGAAGCGGCGCACCGCCAGGTCGTGGTTACGCTCGGTCTGAAATGCCTTGTTAAGGGGCTCCGTAGCGGCCATCATCACAGCGGGAGAAAGAATCGCGCGGAATTCTTCATCAACTGGTAGTGCAAAATTTTTGCTGTCGAAGACCAGTATTTCGTTGGTCATGTTTTTGAGGAAGCCGTAAGCACGCATTGCCAGCGGACGGGAACCGTCCTCACCAATCATCATAATCACTGGAAGATCCTTTTCCACCAACTCGATGGTTCCGTGGAAAAACTCCGCTGCGTGTATCGGACGGGTGCGGATCCATTGCATCTCTTCCATAATGCACATTGCATAGCAGGTCGCCTCGCCCCAACACGTGCCGCTCCCTATTACCATGTGCCATGGGGCATGGGCGTTGCGCGCCGCATAAAAGATACATTTTGAATTCATATCCGCTGCCGCTTTGTCCAAGGCTTCGCCGATAGTATACAGTTGAACCGAAAAACGCTCGTAACCGGGGAATTCTCCACGCAGTGACAGCACTTTGGCCATGATCTGTGCGTAGCCGCAGAAAAACGATGTAAAGCTATTGTCGTTCGGCGCATAGAACGTATAGTCTGACAGCTTTTCCATTTGGCTCCCCTTTTTTACAAGGATTGCTGCGTTGACTGCCCCGCGCTGGCGGCAGTATTCCATCGCGGATATGATTTCTTTTGTATCACCGCTGACAGAAGAGAACAGGCACAAAGAGCCTTCACCCAAGTGCAGATGGTTTTTATTTACCAACTCTGCCGCAATCTCGTCAAATACTGGTAACGTGGTATGCTCATCTGCAAAGTATTTCCACGGCATCGCCAGCGTATAGGTGCCTCCACAGCCGATTAGGAAAATATTCTTGATTCCTTTCGTATGTTCTGTTTCGACCATGGCTGCAATCTTGTCTTTGTTTTCTCCAAACAACCCCAGGGATTCTTTTGTTGTCATTGGCATGGTGTTTTATCCTTTCTTTTTACCTTTCATCTATATTGTGCGTTGGTACTCTGTTCAATGGCACAGGCGTACAGCTTCTTTTACCTCCGGAATCAAAGGTGCGCTCATGCTCAGTGCATCCAGCCCAAGCTGCAATAAAAGCTGTGTGGCCTGGCAGTTTCCCGCAATCTCTCCGCATATGGCGGTGCGCTTGCCATACCGGTGGGCCGCTTCGACAATAAGACGGATGCTTTCTACCATCGCCGGATGCAACGGGTTGTACAGACGAGACACTTTTGCGTTACCGCGATCCACTGCCAATGTATATTGGGTCAAGTCATTAGTGCCGATGCTGAAAAAATCAACCTCTTTTGCGAAGCTGTCAGCCTGAAGCGTTACAGCGGGGGTTTCCGCCATAATACGGGATCCCTTCCTGTTCAAGTTCTTCCATACACTCCCGCAACAGTTCCCGCGTCTGTCGAAAATCTGAAAGCGAGATCACCATTGGAAGCATCACGCTGACCTTGCCATATGCGCTGGCGCGCAAGATCGCACGGAGCTGTGTTCGGAACATATCCCGGCACTCCAAAGAGACACGGATTGCCCTCCACCCCAGGAATGGATTTGTTTCTTCCGGAAAGGGAAGATAGGGAAGCGGCTTGTCTCCACCTACATCCAGCGTTCGGATAACAATAGGCTTTCCCCGCATAGTGTCGCACACTGCTTTGTAAGCTAAGAACTGCTCCTCCTCCCCAGGTAGCGCCTTACGATCCATAAACAGGAACTCCGTGCGGAAAAGCCCAACTCCGTCCGCCCCCTGTGCCATGGCCCGCTCGGCATCCCCGGCGTTGGAAATATTGGCCTCTAAACATATTTTCCGCCCGCTTTTCGTCAGTGCCGGAAGACGTGCCTGCTCCAGCTGGGCGTTTTTTTTGATGTCTTTCTCGGCTTTTACGCATTTGAAATGAGAAAGGATTTCCTCATCAGGGCTTATGATTAATTCCCCTGCATCGCCATCTATGATAACACTCATGCCGTTTTTTACCTGAGACAGCACGTTATTTACTCCGACCATTGCCGGGAGGCCCAGGCTTTTCGCGATAATGGACGCATGCGAAGTTTCACCCCCCAGTTCGGTGGCAAAGCCGCGAATATGCACCATGTCCATCTCTGCCGTATCGGACGGAAACAACTCTCGCGCGATGACAATGCAATCATAGGGCAAACTGTGCAGATCTACTTTTTCGACATGGCATAAGCTGCGCAGAACCAAATCGCCTACGTCACGCACGTCATTTGCGCGTTCGCGCTGGTATGCAGTTCCCAGGCTTTCGAACATAGCACATATCTCAGCCAAAGTCTCTGACAAGGCCCATCCGGCATTTTTCAGTTCCGAGGTGATCTTGGAAACGGTTCCTTCATACAAGATCGGATCATGGAGAATGTCAAGATGTGCCTTATAAATTTCAGCACGGTCTTCGTCCATATTTGCGCCGGCGGTTTCATAGAGCCTTTGAAGTTCCGCCGCCCCGTCTTTGACGGCCGTATCCAATTTTGCTATTTCCGTATTAACCTGCGGCTCAATAATTGCCGTACGCACTATTTTCAGTTCTGTCTTTTTGAATACAAACACCTTTCCTATGGCTATTCCACCGGAAACTGTGATTCCCTTAAGGTATTCCACGCATGATCCCTCCTATCAATTGCCGTCTTTCAACGTGCGTACAAAGTCCAGGATCTGTGCTAAAACAGCCTGCTCATCTCCACCGGAAACCTGAACAGTCATTTCTGACCCCTGATCCAATCCCAATGTCAACACACTTATAATGCTTTTTCCATTACCCTTGCGTCCGTTTTTGATAAGCGTAACCTCTGAATCTCTAAACTGTGACACAAATGAAATATAGCGTGTCGCCGGCCGGGCATGAATGCCATCCTTGTTTTGTATGGTAACGGTACCCTCAACCATGCTTTCACCTCCGCCGCATTATATGATTTGATTAGGCCTTGTTTTAAAAATTGCAGAGTATTGCATCATTTCAACAAAATGGCGATAGCGCCAATGTAAACGAAGGCAA
>URVL01000157.1 GCA_900551265.1 uncultured Eubacteriales bacterium
CGGGGCGATGTAGAAACGCTGCAAAAATTCTTTGGGTATACGGTATCGCAGACCAAAGGAAAGCCGACAAACTCTGAATTTATTTCTATGCTTGCGGATAAGCTGAGACTGGAGCTGAAATCGAGCTGAGGATACAGGCAGATAACGCACTGGCATGTTTAGGGTATGAATGGCATTCAGGTCCCGGCGTTTTCCCTACATATTTGGCGCGAGTCAGAGTTACCTCTCAAAATGTATCAATTTGCGAACATTCGATCCTCGTCTTTTCGTGAATAGTGCCAAAGCAGCGCCACTTGACATGTGAAACAAAATCGGCTATACTATTATCAATTTCACGTGTGAAAAGGCAATGACGGAGAAACCTGGCCACAGCGTTTGCAGAGAGCCGCCGGTTGGTGAAAGGCGGTAACGTGAAAACCAATAGGTCTCGTTCCACGAGCTGCGGTGCGGAATATGTTAGTACGTGCCGACGTTTCCGCCGCGTTAGGGCGTTCGTTCGTGCAGGGCATCCTTCGGGGTAAGCCTGCGGGCGACTGAGGCTGGCTTTTGCCGGCGAAAAAGGGTGGTACCGCGAGTTTCTTCGCCCCTTGACCAGATTTCTGGTCAAGGGGCTTTTTTATTGTCTGAGAGCGGCGCAATGATGCGGCATGAATGTGCTGCGGCAGGCTCTTTACTGCGGTGACAATGACGAATTTGGAGGTTTTTGGTAATGTCGGACTTTATTGAAAAAACTTTGGGTGCGTGGATGGATGAGATGGCACAGCGTTATCATGACCATGAGGCAATGGTATATGTTGACCGGGGTATCAGGCTGACTTATTCTCAGCTGAATGATGTGGCGCGCCAGGCGGCGAAGTCTTTGCTTGCGCTGGGTGTAAAAAAGGGTACGCATGTCGCTATATGGGCAAATAATTATCCCGAGTGGATCTATCTGTTGTTTGCAACTGCAAAAATCGGCGCGGTTCTGGTTACGGTGAATACAAACTATAAACTCTTTGAATTGGAATATTTGCTCCGCCAGTCCGATACGCATACTATGATGTTTATGAAAAGCCTGAAAGATGTAGATTACGTTGCAATTTGTAATGAATTGTTGCCGGAGATTGCAGAAAACGGGTCTTCTCTTGGCTTTCATACGGAGCGTCTGCCGGAGCTGCACAATCTGGTTTATCTGCCCCATGACGCAGGTGAGGAAATCCCAGAGAACTATACTTCTTGGCAGGCATTTATGGAGATGGGACGCGATATTCCGGACAGTGCATTGGAAGAAATTGAGAAGACGCTGGACTGTCATGACGTAATCAATATGCAGTACACCTCCGGAACGACCGGTTTTCCAAAAGGCGTTATGCTGACGCATCATAATATTATTAACAATGGAAAGTGTATCGGCGATAACATGAAAATGACGCCTGCAGACCGGCTTTTGATCACCGTACCGTTCTTTCACTGCTTTGGGCTGGTACTCTCTATTATGAACTGCATTACCCACGGCTCTACCATGGTGCCAATTGATGTCTATAGTCCGACTAAGGTTATGGCTGCTATTGAAAAGGAACGCTGCACTGCGCTCAACGGCGTTCCGACGATGTTTATTTTTATGCTGGAACATAAGGACTTTAAAAACTACGATTTTTCCAGTCTGCGTACCGGAATTATGGCCGGCTCTCCCTGCCCCATAAAAGTGATGAACCAGGCGATTGAGCTGATGAATATGAAGCAGATCACCATCTGTTATGGTCTGACGGAGGCCAGCCCCGTCATGACGCAGACGAGTGTGGACGACTCCGTTGAGCACCGCGTATCGACTGTGGGACGCTGTATGCCAAATCTTGAATTAAAGGTCGTTGATCCGGAGACCGGCCTTGAGGTGCCGGACGGACAAAACGGGGAGATCTGCGTACGCGGATACAGCGTGATGAAAGGCTATTATAAAATGCCGGAGGCGACTGCTGCGGCCATTGATAAGGATGGATGGCTGCATTCCGGCGATCTCGTTGTCCGGGATCCGGACGGCTATTATAAGATTACCGGCCGTATCAAGGACATGATCATACGCGGCGGTGAAAATATTTATCCGCGGGAGTTGGAAGAACTGCTCTATACGCATCCGGCTGTCAGTGATGTTCAGGTGATCGGCGTACCGTCAAAACAATTTGGCGAAGAGGTTATGGCCTGCATTATCCTGAAAGAAGGAGAGACTGTCACAGAAGATGAAATCAAGGCGTTTATGCTCAAAAATCTTGCCCGGCATAAGGTTGCGAGTTATGTACAGTTTGTCGACAGTTTTCCGATGAATGCTGCCGGGAAAATTCAGAAATATAAGCTGCGTGAAATGGCGGTGGAACTCTTAAAACTCCAGGATGCGGATCGTATTGAGACGGCCTGACATTTCGCCGCCTTTAGGTGAATGTAATGGAAAAGCCTTTGTGCCACGGCACAAAGGCTTTTTTGTTAGCGCTCCGTATGAAATTCTTTCAACGGGCGGAACATCTGAGACATCCGGACGTGGAATACATCGCTGATCGCGCGCAGATAATCGAGCCTGCAATCTGCGCCATCCTCTATTGCTATCAGGTCCTCAAGAGGAATTCCTGTTTTTTCTGCCAGTTGTGTGATATTCCATCCACGTGAAATGCGAAGATTGCGAATGTTGTTTCTCACAATTTCAAGTTGATCCTGTGATGACTCCTTTTTAGACATATGAAATTCCCCCTTTATTTATATGATACATATAAATGGTATGCCACATGACTGTCGAAAAACAGAAAAACATGTAGAAAACTGCATAATTTGTACGACAAAAACGAAAAATGATGTAAAGACTGCTAAAATTATCTCTCATATTGGGAGATAAGTCAACCCCGAAATGGATAACCTATATAATAAACAGGGGGTGACTACGAGAGCATGCTGTGTAAGCGTCTTCGCGATTTGCGGGAAGATAACGATCTAAGACAGGAAGACGTCGCGGCGGCTCTTGAGATTCCCACGCGCACGTATGGAAATTACGAGATGGGCGTTCGAAATGTGCCGCTGGACATCCTGGTAGCCCTGGCCAGGTATTATCATGTCAGTACGGACTATCTGCTGGGCCTGACGGACGTTCGAAAGCCATACCCGGAAAAACAAAAATAAAGCGATCGGGACGGTGGCTGTAAAATAGTTAAGCATCCGCATGGTTAATTCCCTGGATGCTTATTTTTATGCCGCTTTGGTACAGGGATTTTACGAATGCTTTTACTCTTCTGCAGCAGAACCAAAAGGGCCGGGATAATCTTATCCCGGCCCTTTCTTGACAGGTGCTGTTGCGACTGATCTTTCACGAATGAATTACATACGAGCTTCAATATAGGCGACAATATCGCCGACCTGACGAAGTTCCTGCGCATCCTCGTCGCTGACTGTAACACCAAATTCATCTTCAATACACATGAGAAGCGTCACAACGTCAAGAGAATCTGCGCCGAGGTCGCTGACAATATCTGTCGTATCCTCAATCGTATTTTCATCCGCACCGAGCTGACTGGCAAGTATGCCGGCTACCTTTTCGAATATCATGAACATCCTCCTAAACTTTGTGCCTGATAACGTTACTATCATAATACGTATTTTAGGGCGTGTCAACGGTTGTTGAAATTTTTCTATGGATAATTGAAATCCGTTCTGAACAAATGTTTGCTTTTTGAGAAAAGTTATGGTATAATCAATTTAAAAAATCAGAGGAAGGCTTGGTACACGGGATTCATTGCTGTATTCTGTGATATCGTATGCGCGCTGTCCGCAGTCTGTGACGGCAGATATGGCTATTTTATCAAAAAATCAAGAAAAGGAGGCGTATTATGGCTTCAGCAAAACTTTCAGACAAACAGCGGGAAATTTTTGAGTACATACAGTCGTTTACACGTGAACGTGGATTTCCCCCGTCTGTGCGCGAGATTGGGGAGGCGGTAGGCCTGCGTTCTCCGTCAACGGTGCATGCGCATCTGAAAACGCTTGACCGTGCGGGTTATATCACGCGTGACAGTCATAAAATGCGTGCGATACGTACGGCTGACGACAAGCCTGTATCGGAAAAATGGAACAGTATACCCGTATTGGGCCGTGTTACTGCAGGAGCCCCCATTTTAGCGGTCGAGGATATTGAAGGTTATGTTCCGTTTGATACGGGACATAGCACCGGGGATTTTTTTGCGCTGCGTGTGCGTGGCGACTCCATGATAAATGCGGGTATTCTGGACGGCGACACGATTGTGGTACGCCGCCAGCGTTCAGCGGAACACCGGGAGATTGTCGTGGCGCTTTTGGGTGAGGAGGCAACCGTGAAGCGTTTGTATCAGCAGGACGGAGAGTATTGGCTCATGCCGGAAAACGATGCCTATGAACCGATTAACGCAGTCGGCGCGCAGATATTGGGCAAGGTTGTCGGGCTTTACCGGGATATGACCGTCCCGGGCGCGTATTAATGCGGAAACAGCGCTTGTTTCTCATGCCGGTGAAATGGTAGCTGGGAACAGAATTGAATAATAAAAGAAGCATGGGATTAACCCATGCTTCTTTTATTTTGCGAATGACCTATCGTATGGATGCCGCCATGATAGAGGCCCAATCTGCCAGAGAGATTTGATAGTTTGTAGAGGTTTGGTAAAATGTAACCTTCATAAAGCGGTTTCCGCTTTGAAGCAACAAGGTTGGAGACTGCAGCGAATCGTAATATCCCACGGCATATTCTATGTCCAGAGCCGGTAATTCCAGCTCCTCATAATTCCTGCTGCGGCGCGCGACGTGCAGATATTCTCGGGCAGCCTCGCGCGCAGCCCACGAAGACACGGTCTCGTAATAATCGACGTACAGCCCACCGGAGACCGTTTTCCCGTCCGGCAGTGCCACGGTTGCAATTTCCGCCCAGTGAATCACAGTTGGCGCCAGCCAGTCGCTTCGAATCTCAACGGTGTTGGAAAGACCGAAATCGTCCAATTTATAAGTACCGCCCGGAGCCAGATCGGCAATGGTTGCAAACGGCGGGTTGCCCGTATACGTCTCGAGCGGGATTTCCCCTGCGCCCTCTGTATTCTGTACCCACAGACAGAGCAACGCAATAATCCACGCCACACTACAGACGACGGCCAGCAGGCTGGCAATCCGGTGACGCGCCGCCCGGCGGCGCCATTTTTTATGATGGTCGAGTGTCTCGCCACGCAGGAGCCTGTGACGCAGTCTGCGAAAATGAACGGCGCGTGCGACGGCGCTGGCGCAAGACCAAAAGAGTAATGCAAAGGCTGAAAGAACAAACCAGGTTCCAATGTCCATCATTGCGACAATCCATGCGCCCTTTAGGAAAATCAGCGGCCATAAGAGCCATAAAATATTTGCTGCGACGGAACCGCGCTCACGGCGGCGAATCTGATTGATGGAGATTGCCTGGACCTGCGGATCGGTATGCAGTTCAGGGGCGTTTGGATCAGAAGTCCGGTAGAATAAAAACTGGCCGTACG
>URVL01000158.1 GCA_900551265.1 uncultured Eubacteriales bacterium
GCCTACGCACCGGATTTTTGGAGTACCTTCTGGTATATTGCTACCGCTGCGCGCACTGCTGTAGCGCTGCGCGATATCAACCCCGACTTGGCCTCCATTTATGAGGAGAGTGCGCGCCACGCCATGGAATGGGCAGAATGCGACTATGCCGAGCAGCGCAAAGAGGAAGACCGCTGGACGCCGCGTGCAAAAGCAGCAGTCCACAACGAATATGAGCTGGTTGCAGTGGAAATGTTCCGTATGACCGGAGATCCGCAATATGACGTTTTGTATCATAAATTGCGTCAAAAGTGTAGTTACGAAGCTGCATTTGTCTATGCAACGCTTCCAGAGGGGATGGGAGACGAGGTTCTGCGGCAAACCTGCATACGGGAAATTATCGAGGCCGCCGATGCTGCGATGGCCGTTAGCGAACAGGTTCCCTATCATTTACCATCTGCCGACCCCAGCCGCGAGCGTATTGGCCCCTACAGCGCGTTCTATACTTGTCCCCGCATTGAAGAGCTCATGCGGGCGCACTACTTAACCGGAAATGATGCATATCTTTCCGCCATGATAACGGCAGAGCTTTTTCCGGCAGGCGCAAATCCCTTGAACTTTTGTTATACAACGGGTATTGGCGTGGAGCATCCCCGGGCAATTATGCATCACGATAGCAGGATCACCGGCCAGGCTGGCCAGCAGGCATTACCGTATTCGGTCCATGTACATTTATCAATACTTCAGACCGCCTGCGTCATGTATATCGTGAAAAAGCATTGACTCCTGGCCCGTTTGTTTGGCCGAGTGTGGAAAGCTATCTGGAGATTTACCGCTTTGCTTCGCAGTGTGAGTTTACCGTGATGGATTCCATAGCTCCTAATATTTTCCGATGAGGCTATTTGGCAGCCTGCAAAAGTCCTCACAACCATAAATAAGCTCATGCAAAAAACCCGGTCTTCCTTTTCTCAGTGGAAGCCCGGGTTTTCTTACAATTCCGGATTTTGATAGCGATTACGCCGAATTGTTTTTTTCCCATATTGTATCGCGGCTTTCGGACAGCGATTCAGACAGGCCAGACATAGTACGCACTGGTCTTCCACCCACTTTGGGCGTCCGCTTTCCAGTTTTATGGCTTCACATGGGCACAAACGTTCACATAAGCCACAGCCAATGCAAGCATCGGTTGTATAAAACTTCGCAGTCTTTCGGCCACGCTTGTAAATCGGATACGCAATTTTCGTCATTAATCCAGGTACAGGGCCGCGGTGAGAATCACAATTTCCAGTCATGCGGATCCGAATGTCTCCGCAAATGCGATCAATTTCCTGATCTGCCTGACACAAAATCGCCTTTATTTCCTCCTCCTCCGGCGCACGATACATCAAAACATAATTATCCGGCATGATAACGGAGTAATAAGCCGAGAGCCGATAACCATTGTCGCGCATGACTTCGGCAAACATATCGCCAGCAGCGCCCGTTTTTCCGCCGCAGGTCAGCACAAGATATGTATAATGCTGTTCCTTTGTCACAAACTGCAGCGCATACAGGAAAGCATGTAATATGACGGGAATCCCAAAAAAGTATGTTGGCATGACAAATCCCACCGTTTCTCCCGGTTCCAGCGTATAAGTCAGCTCTTCCTTTCGTAAAGCATCTGCGATATCTACGACACGATCCTCTAAATTTTTTGCGATACGTCTCGCCGCATAGGTAGAATTTCCCGTTGCGCTGAAGCAAAATATCATGGCGTATCCCCTCCTTTTTATTGACCACCGTCAGTATACACTGAGACCCCATAGATTGCAAGTGTATTGCCCACGCCGATAATCCATCGCGCAGAATTAAAGTATATTTTTTTGGTATACATATTGCAGTGTACCAGATATTGTGTTATACTATTTCCTGCCTCACAAAATACTACTTTTTAAGAGAGTTGAGAACCTATGATTGTAAACGGCCTTCAGAAACTTACGCTGCTTGATTTTCCCGGGAAAGTGGCGTGTACCGTTTTTTTTGCCGGGTGCAACTTTCGTTGCCCATTTTGTCATAATGCACCGCTTGTTTTGTCGCCCGGCAAATCCGAACAAATTGCAGAGGAACCAGTACTTGCATTTTTAAAAAAGCGTCAGGGCATTCTTGACGGCGTCTGCATTACAGGCGGTGAACCGCTCTTGCAGACGGCGCTCCCGTCGTTCCTCGCCAAAGTACGGGCGCTTGGTTATGCCGTCAAACTCGACACAAACGGCTATTTCCCTGAGCGTTTGCAGAACCTTGTGGATGCCGGGCTTTTAGACTATATCGCGATGGACGTTAAAAATTCTCCGGAGAAGTATCCGGAAACAATTGGCGTCTCAACGCTTGATCTTTCTCCGGTCTTTCAAAGCGTCGAATATATTCGTTCCTGCGGCGTACCTTATGAATTCCGCACAACGGTTGTGAAAGGTCTGCATGCTGCGCAGGATATGGTCTCGTTGGCTGGTTGGCTTGCTGGTGCAGAGCACTATTTTTTGCAGAGCTTTGTCGATTCCGGAGACACCATTATGCCCGGACTTAGTGCCTGTACCCCGGCTGAAATGCAGGAATTTCTTGCAATTGTGCGCGAAAAAGTACCAAATGCCGAGCTGCGTGGCATTTCGGCATGATTACAACATGTTGATATTTAACGCGAATATTACACACAACATCTTGTGTTTACCTCTTGCATCGTACGATATCTTGTGCTATAATGATCTTGCTTTTAAATTTACTTCCGGAGGAAATATCATGTATCAGGTTATTAAAAGAGACGGTAAAATCGTAGATTTTGATATAAGCAAAATCAGTGCGGTGATTACAAAGGCGTTTGATGCACAGGAAATGCCAATCCATCCAAACGTGATTGACTTCCTTGCTCTTAAAGTAACGGCTGATTTTGCCCCAAAGATCAAAGATGATCTCATTGCAGTTGAATCCATTCAGGACAGCGTGGAATCCGTGCTGGTACAGGCAGGCTATGCAGACGTCGCAAAAGCGTTCATCCTCTATCGTAAGCAGCGCGAAAAACTGCGTAACATGAAATCAACCATTCTCGACTACAAAGAAACGGTTAATAATTACGTCAATGTCAATGACTGGCGTGTGAAAGAAAATTCCACCGTTACGTATTCCGTCGGCGGATTGATTCTCTCAAATTCCGGCGCCATCACCGCCAATTACTGGCTTTCTGAAATCTATGATGAAGAAATCTCAAACGCCCACCGGGAAGCGGATATCCATCTGCATGATTTGTCCATGCTCACCGGTTACTGCGCCGGTTGGAGTCTGAAACAACTGATTCAGGAAGGCCTTGGCGGTATCCCTGGAAAAATCACTTCATCTCCAGCAAGTCATCTCTCTACCCTCTGCAATCAGATGGTCAACTTCCTTGGCATTATGCAAAATGAATGGGCGGGCGCACAGGCTTTTTCCTCCTTTGATACGTATCTGGCGCCGTTTGTGAAAGTTGACCATCTCTCCTATAAAGAAGTGAAACAGTGTATCCAAAGTTTTGTCTATGGCGTCAACACGCCGTCGCGATGGGGTACGCAGGCCCCGTTCTCTAACATCACGCTGGATTGGACGGTTCCGGCAGACCTTGCGGACCAGCCCTGTATTGTAGGCGGCCGTGAGATGGATTTCTGTTATCGCGATTGCAAAGCCGAAATGGACATGGTTAACCGTGCGTTCATTGAAATTATGATTGAAGGCGATGCAAATGGCCGCGGCTTCCAGTATCCGATCCCTACGTATTCCATCACCCGCGATTTTGATTGGAGCGAAACGGAAAATAACAAGCTCCTTTTTGAAATGACTGCAAAGTACGGTACGCCCTACTTCTCCAATTACATTAATTCTGATATGGAACCCTCCGATGTACGCAGCATGTGCTGCCGCCTGCGTCTTGACCTTCGTGAGCTTCGCAAGAAATCCGGCGGTTTCTTTGGCAGTGGCGAAAGTACCGGCTCTGTCGGAGTTGTGACTATCAATATGCCGCGCATCGCGTATCTCTCCGCTGATGAAACCGAGTTTTATCACCGTCTCGACCGTATGATGGATATTTCTGCACGTTCTTTGAAGATCAAACGCACCATCATTACAAAACTAATGAATGAAGGGCTTTATCCCTATACCAGGCGCTATCTCGGTTCTTTTGACAACCATTTCTCCACAATTGGTCTGGTTGGTATGAACGAAGCCTGCCTGAACGCCAAGTGGCTGCGCCATGACCTGACGCACGAGGACGCGCAGAAGTTTACAAAAGACGTGCTCAATCATATGCGTGAGCGTCTTTCAGATTATCAGGAGCAGTATGGCGATCTCTACAATCTTGAGGCTACGCCGGCTGAATCTACCGCTTATCGTCTTGCCAAGCATGACGTTGCCCGTTATCCGGACATTATCACGGCTTCTCAAGGTTCCGTTCCGTATTATACAAACAGTTCTCACCTTCCGGTCGGTTTCACAGCCGATGTTTTTGAGGCTCTGGATATACAGGACGAACTTCAGACGCTCTATACCTCCGGCACGGTTTTCCATGCTTTCCTGGGAGAAAAACTTCCGGATTGGAAAGCAGCGGCAGCGCTTGTGCGTAAGATCGCAGAGAATTATAAACTGCCCTATTACACCATTTCTCCGACTTATTCCGTGTGCAAAAACCACGGTTATCTCTCTGGTGAACAGTTTGTCTGTCCGGACTGCGGTGAAAATGCCGAAGTATATAGCCGCATTACCGGCTACTATCGTCCCGTGCAGAATTGGAACGACGGAAAGAGTCAGGAATACCGTGAACGGAAAACCTATGATGTCGCAAACTCTCATTTGCGTCATAGCGGTCCGATCCAAGAGGATACCACTCCGGCAGACTCCTGCGCATGTGAATCCAGTCAGACAAATCATACGCTGCTTTTTGCTACCAAGACCTGTCCGAACTGTAAGATTGCAGCCTCCATGCTTGACAAAGCAGGCATTTCCTATGAAAAACTTTATGTTGAGGATAATGAAGAACTTGCCATCTCCTATGGTTTAAAACAGGCTCCCAC
Organism: uncultured Eubacteriales bacterium; assembly: GCA_900551265.1. GTDB lineage: Bacteria > Bacillota > Clostridia > Oscillospirales > QAMX01 > Allobutyricicoccus > Allobutyricicoccus pentlandensis. The sequence goes on from URVL01000158.1 coordinate 5,043, forward strand.
GCTTCTTGTCGTCAACGGCGATTCCTTTGATAAATACGTAAGTATTCCCGGCATTAAAAATTATATCAGCGCACTCGTTCACTAAGGAGACGCAACATGCATGACATCGTTATTGTTGGCGCAGGACCCGCAGGTCTCACTGCAGCACTCTACGCCAGGCGCATGGGAAAAACCGTTCTTGTTCTGGAAAAATCTACGTTTGGCGGTCAGGCCACCTTTTCCCCGAAAATAGAGAACTATCCCGGAACGATACAGATGAGTGGAAACGAGTTTGCCGACCGGCTGGTTGAACAGGTACTTGCACACGGCGCAGATATTGAGCTGGAAAACGTCACACGAGTAAAAGTATGTGGCGACGTGAGAACCGTCTACACAGAAGACGGTTCTCATGATTGCCGCAGTGTGATTCTTGCAACGGGCGTGCGGCACCGTCAACTTGGTCTGGCACGAGA
>URVL01000159.1 GCA_900551265.1 uncultured Eubacteriales bacterium
TTAACCAGGATGCGGTAAAACCACGTTTTCATATACTCTGGCTGACGCAGCGCAGAAAGCTTTTGCAACGCTCGGACAACCGCCTCCTGGACCAGGTCAAGCGCTTCGTCCCGATTTTTGACATAGCTATAAGCCAACCGGTAAAACTTATGCTGATTTTCATGGACAAAGCCCGCGAATTCGTCCTGTGAAATGTTAATCATGTGTCACCCTACTTAAAGTATTCTGTCAGTTTTGCCTCTGCATCCGCATCCGCACTGATCACCAGAATGACGGTATTCCCATATTGCCCAAAAAACGCCTGGTCAATCTTTTTTACCTCCTCCGGCTGATAGTTTTCAAAAGAGGATCGTGTATCCGCGAGATATTGTTCAAGGCCAGCGAACAGTTCCGCAGCCTCTGCCTCGTCCGATGCCTGCATGATACAAATTTCTTCGGCCGTTGCTCCGCTTCCGGCAAATGCACGTGCCTCAACACTGTCGGCGATACCATAGCGCCATGCAATTACATCACGGTCGAGCTCTTCAAGTGTATCTTCAAATACAATATTCGTCATGATATAATCTACGCTCGCATCCATATCCACTGTCACGGCAGTATGGCTACACCCTACAACCGTGCAAAGCAACAACAGGAAAGCAAACACTGCACTCCACTTTTTCATAACTTATAACCCTCCACGACATGTGTTTTTAAATATTCCAACCATTTTTGACAGCTTTCCTTATTCAAATGAACACCGTCAAAAGAAGCATCTGCCGGAAGCGTACCACTCTCGTCACACACGGCCTCTGAAACATTTACATAGTACACTTCTTTTTCTTCACACATTTTTTGAAGCAGCGCATTGAATGTATCGATTTTTGGATTGTTATAGATGGAATCGTTGTCCGACTTTTCCTTTGTCACAGGCAAAATAGACTGCACATATATGGTAACATTCGGGTTGATCTCCCGCAAAGTATCTATGATTTGCTCATATTTCTCAATGAACAGCTCCTCGTAAGCCCATCCCAGTTCATTGATCCCCAGCATAATATACGCTTTGGAAAACGGTTCCGAGCTTTCAATAGCATCCATAATAGACAGCTTTTCTCCGTTTTGATTGATTACCGGATCCGTAAAGACAGTACTTACACTGGCTCCGCGGGCCGTATATGCGCGAATATTGCCCAACCCGGAATAGAGCGCAAAGCCTTCCGTTCTGGAATCTCCGATAAAAATGGCGTCGTCAAAATAGCTGTCGTCCACTGCATCGCTTTCCGGCACCGGTTCATCAAAATGATACGCCTCACTTGCCGCTTCTATCGGCATCATGTCAAGCACCGTCGTGCCGGTAGTCTCATGATCTTCCGTTATTTCGCTGGCGCTCTCTTCTTGTGCCTTCGTTATCACAGGCGTATTTGTTCTTTCAATCGGCAGCTTGACCACACTGCCTGGTATAACCGTATAGCTCGCATAAATCATGTCTCCGGCACTCTTTGCATCCAGCGGGGATAACCAGCGAATGGCGGCTGAAAACCCGGCTATCGTTAAAGATACAATCAGCACCAAGCCTGCTATTCTTCTACGACGTACCCTTCTAATGTTTTTCCTCATAGCAAACCCTCCAAAAGACCGTTCTGATTTTTAGATGCATATGCCTCTTAGAAAGTTTGCGAAAAACAGAAAAATTTTTCGAAAAATTTCAGATCATATCGAATTGTCATGCCGGGCGGTAACCCTTGCAACAGAAAACGCCCTGCCTCGAGACAGGGCGTTTTTCATAAAAGGCCGAAAAAGAAATGGTTATCCACGCAGCTCCGCACCCGTACGCGCAGAGAGCAGCTTTAGAATTCGCTTCATAGCGGCGTCTGCATCTTCATCAGTTAGACTGCGGGAATGATCACGCATTGTAAACGTATAGGCAAGACTCTTCTTATTTGCGCCAATCTGTGCGCCTCGGTAAACGTCAAACAGCCGTACCGTTTCCAGAAGTTCCCCTGCACCATCACGGATACACGCCTCCACAGCCGCAGCTGTAATTTTTTCATCGCAGACCACCGAAATGTCGCGGCTGATTGCCGGGAACTTGGCAAGCGGTTTATATTCTACAATACCGCCGCGGTTTTTATAGAGAGCTTCCACTTCCAGCTCCATTGCATAGACTTCGCCGGACACATTGAAGTTTTCCAACACCTTCGGATGTACTTGACCGAACACACCGATGTAGTCGTTGCCACAATAAACCTCCGCACAGCGCCCGGGATGATAGGAGGGGTTGTCGGTCTTCGCACGGAAGGTCAAGCCGGAAATGCGTAATCCTTCAGCCAGCGTTTCAACGGCACCCTTGACGTCAAAGAAGTCCAGATCTCCATATGCCGCTACCGAGAGAATCTTCCGTTCGTTTGGCAACTTTGCACCATCTACAGGCGTATAAACACTGCCCAATTCATAAAGACGTACGGACTCATTTTTCATGTTAAAGTTACGTGCCGTTACATCCAAAATAGAGGGGAGCATGATCGTTCGCATAATGCTCATATCCTCAGAAAGCGGATTTGTGATGACAACGGCATGACGCAACGGGCTGTCTTGCGGTATTAATACGCGGTCAAGAACTTTTTGCCCGCTAAAAGAGAGGGTCTGTGCTTCGCTATAACCCAGCGCATAAAAAATATTGCGAATACAGTCGTCAAATGCAATGCGTGGCATCGGCGTATAGCGCGTTGCGCCGCCAAAAAGCGTGGTTGGAATATTATCATATCCATAAAAACGCGCAACTTCTTCCGCAACGTCGGCAAACTGTTCTACATCCATGCGCCAGGACGGCACAACAATAGCTCCGCCGTCCATCCGGAACCCCAGTAAATCAAACCACTTAAGCATATTCTCTTTTGGAATGTCAATGCCGATGAACTGATTTATGCGTTCCGGTTCAAACGGAATTACCGTTGGCTGGTAATCGGAGTGATCAATATCAATGATGCCATCGCAGACTTCGCCGGCGTTCAACAGCTCCACAAGCTCGCAGGCACGTTCCAGAGCAGGTAACGTGTTCTGTGGGTCAAGCTCCTTTTCATAACGCCCGGAACTTTCCGTACGCATGCCAAGGCGGCGGGAGGTCAGACGGATCGACGTGCCGTTGAAGTTTGCAGACTCAAATACCACCATCTGCGTACCTTCTGTAATTTCACTGTTTTCGCCGCCCATAACGCCCGCAATACCGACAGGTTTTTTGGCATCGGCAATGACCAGCATACCATCATCAAGCTGGCGCGTCTGTCCGTCAAGCGTATTCATCGGCTCGCCCGCACGCGCGCGGCGGACAACAATCTCTGCTCCGTCCAGACAAGCATAATCAAAGCTGTGCATGGGCTGGCCATACTCCAACATCACATAGTTCGTAATATCCACAATGTTATTGATCGGCCGTACGCCGCAGGCACGCAGACGGTCGCGCATCCACTTGGGCGACGGCGCAATTTTTACATTTTTCACAACACGAGCAGAATAACGCGGACAAAGCTTCGGTTCCTCTACGCGCACACGCAGCCACTCACCGATATCGCCGGCGCCACCACGTACCACCGGCGTCTCCGGGAGATACTTGAGACCATAGGTCACGGCACTCTCGCGCGCCAAGCCTATCATGGAAAGACAGTCCGGGCGGTTCGGGGTAATCTCAAAATCCACAACCCAGTCGTCAAACCCCAGTACCTTACGGATATCGTCCCCCGGAGCCACTCCGGATAGTTCATCTGCGGTCAGCGTATCCGTCAAAATCAGAATTCCATCTTCATACGCACCGGGCACATCGTGTTCCGTCAGCCCAAGCTCTTTATAGGAGCAAAGCATACCGTTACTTTCCAGGCCACGCAATTTTCCCTTTCTGATGTGAACGCCGCCGGGCAAATAGGAATCATGCAGTGCAACAGGCGCCAAGTCGCCCTCTTTGACATTTTGCGCACCAGTGATAATCTGAATGTCTTCACCCGCTCCCACATTTACCTGGCACACCCAAAGATGATCGGAATCCGGATGACGCTCCATATGTGTCACGCGGCCGACAACCACATTTTTAATCTCGGCCCCCATATAATCAAGCGTTTCCACTTTGGAACCGGACATTGTCATATCCGCAATATACTGCTTCGGTTCATAATCATGCGGAACCAGGCTTTTCAGCCAATTCATTGAAAGCTTCATATTGTCGCCCTCCCCTTAACCGTTGAACTGGCTTAAGAAGCGCAGATCGTTATCGTAAAATTTACGAATCTCATCAATTTTATAACGCAGCATGGCAATACGCTCAACGCCCATACCAAATGCAAATCCACTGTAAATCTCCGGATCAATATCGCAGGCACGCAAAACGTTTGGATGCACCATACCACACCCTAGAATTTCAATCCAGCCCTCGCCCTTGCAGAGACGGCAGCCCTCGCCTCCACAGGCAAAGCAGGAAACATCCATTTCAGCAGACGGTTCCGTAAATGGGAAGTGGTGCGGGCGGAAACGCACGCGAGTCTCCTCTCCGAAAATACTCTGTGCAAACACCTCAAGGTATCCCTTCAAATCGCTCATACGCACGCCCTTATCAATCATCAGTCCCTCGATCTGATAGAACAAAGGACTGTGTGTGGCATCGAGGTCGTCATTACGGTATACACGGCCGGGGGCAATCACGCGAATCGGCGGCTTTTTCCCCTGCATCGTACGAATCTGAACGGACGAAGTCTGCGTACGAAGCACAACGTCGTCGGTAATATAGAAAGTGTCCTGCGGATCACGTGCCGGGTGATCCTCGGAGGTGTTCAGCGCATCAAAATTATAGTAGGCCAACTCAACCTCAGGACCTTCAACGGTCTGAAATCCCATGCTCTCAAAGACACGCCGGACATCTGCAATCGTTGTGGTAAGCGGATGGCGGTACCCCGGTTTCACCGTACGGCCAGGCATCGTCACATCAAGCGCCTCCGCTTTCAGTTTTGCTTCCAAAGCCGCAGCGCGCAGCATCTCAAAACGCTCGCTCAATTTTTCCTCAATCTGCGCGCGGACCTCATTGGCTAGCTGGCCCATCACCGGACGTTCCTCGGCGCTGAGTTTTCCCATTGTCTTCAAAATCGCCGTCAACGCGCCCTTTTTCCCGGAATAACGAATCCTTACCGGCTCCAATTCCTGCTCACTGGCAGCTGAGTCAATCGCCCCAAGCGCTTCCTCGCGGATACGCTCAAGATCTTCTCTCATTCCCATCTTTGACACCTCTTCATCAGATAATTGCAAACAAAAAGCCCTTCGTCCGATGCGTGCATGACGCATCGGGGACGAAGGGACTCTCTCCGCGGTACCACCCCGGTTTTTCCAAACAATGGAAACCCTCTGTCGCGGACTGCCATCCGCGGCG
>URVL01000160.1 GCA_900551265.1 uncultured Eubacteriales bacterium
TAAAGAACGCCGTACCGCGCGCCGGCCGGAAAGCCGTATTGCATAGGCCAGTGCGCCGATTAGAGACAGTGCCAGACACACCGGGTGCATCAGGAACATGGAGAATCCAATCACTAGAACAAAATATAGAAAATTAACGGCGGGGTGATAACCAGAAAAGGTATCGTTCATCACCGCTTCCTCCTCATAAATCATCGCCAAGGTCGCAGGTATAGAGCCATTCGATCACATCTCCATCTGAAAGAAAATATTTTGAACAGCTATAACCAGGCGTTTCTCCGTTTACCCGAAAGGTCCAACCGGAAAGCTCCCCACAATCATATTCGTATAAATTGCAAATTCCTTCAATATACACGGCGTCATATACTGGGGTCTCAGAAAACTCCAAATGCATGCGGCGGGACTGCAGCTCGCGCTTTAAAACGTCGAATACACTTTCTCCCTCCGTAAACGGAATGCCGGTTGCTTCGAGAAGGAGTCCGTCTTCAGGAACGAGCTCTTCCTTACCTTCCGTCAGGCTATCAAGATGATCAAGAATCGTATCGCAGCGAATAATTAACGTACAGGTCATCCCGTCTGCGGCGGTATCCTCCGGGTCAGCGCCGTCATAGCTTTCAGAGGCAATGTCCGGCGCCGGTGTTTTACATGCTGTAAGTGAGAATAAAAGCAACACCAGAAAAATTGCTAACAAACTGCGTCGCAATGCTGTATAAAAACTCATATATTTTACTTACACCTCATATGCGGCCCGCACCATTGAGCAGGTCATAAAGCATTTGCGCGACAGCGCCACGCGTAATGTGTACACTGGAGGCATGCCATGTCTCACTGGTCTCCGGTTCCAGTCCCAACAAACGGGCGGCACGCGCCACCATCACCTCAGCTTCACTGTCCGTAATCACAGTATCCGGCGCAAAAAGCGTCTCTGTAACGCCCCTGACTATCCCATTTTCATAGGCCGCGCCAATGTACGCTGCATACCAAGCATTCTTTGAGACATCGGAAAAACGGTCAATGTACACAGGCTCTACATCAATTGCGCGAACAATGAGTGCGGCAAACTCTGCGCGCGTCATCGTTGCATCCGCGTCAAAAGTTCCGTCTCCTCTACCACTGAGAATACCCTCGCGCGCCAACGCCATAACTGCCTCACAGTTTGCATGTCCTTCCATATCGTGAAATGCCACACGTCCCCCGATGGAATAAAACGGGCTCTTACCATTTTGTGTGCGCCAGAGAGAGGCCAGCGCCATATACGCCTGACGGGTAGCCAGCATGTCTGTGCCCCCCGCCTTCGTATGACGGAAGCCGCCGTCATCATTCCGATAACAGAGCAGGGCGTCAAGTACTGTCATATCGTTTTTTATAAACCGTTCATCTTCCAGAGAAATGCCCAACTCGCACAGTGCCAAAATAACCTGCGCACAGCTTTCTGCATTCTCTATGCCCCAATTGTCAAAACCGCCGTCCTCCAGTTGCACATTGGAAAGATAGGATAGTCCGCGTTGGATGGCACTGTCCACATCCGTGCGGTCTTCATACTTTGCAAGCGCCTGCAGTGCCATCGCGGTCACATCAGGATCAGAGGTGCTGCCACTCACGGAAAAGCCGCCATCCGTCATCTGGCGTTCCACGATATACGTCACATATTTTTCACGCGTAGCCTGTGTTTTTCCTTCCTCTGTCACAGGAATTCTGTAATTGCCGCTGTCCAGCGCCAGAAGTGCGAACACCGCGCCGTTTAATCCCTGTCTGACCGTTGCATCAAAATCTGCCAGCGGCAGCGTCAGGTCATATCCCGCGGCATTGGTCGGGTCAAAACCCAGCGCCGTCAAGGCAAGGATAACCCGCGAATATTCTGTATATTTACGGGTGTCCAACTCTCCGCCGCATGATTTTAGCTCTGCGCACAACGCGTCATAATAGGAATCCCGGTAGGAATCTGAAACATCATAGTCTGCCAAAGCAAAGCAGTATAAAAACCATTCGCTGCCGTATCCCGGATCTGTCACCGACTCATAACAGTAATCGCCTACGGAATCCAGCGCCTCTTTCAGCGATACATTGACATCAGCCGCCTGCACACAAAAAGCATGGAGGAGCAGCACAGACGTCAGCATTACACTCAGCACTCTATAAAAAAGCTTTCTCACATTCTCACCCTACTTTTCTATATCATACGAGCCCAAGGACCTGCCTCGGGCTCTCACTGTGATAGACCATATTATACAACCGGCTGTGCCGCCGTTTCATGCTCAGTCAGTCTCATCAGCATAAGCGCCAGCTGCGCACGTGTCAGAGGCAGCTGCGGTGAAAGGGTCGTTTCAGAGGTACCATTGATAATACCCGCTCCCAAGGCCCAGGCCATTGCCTCTACCGCCCATTCCTCGACAGCATCCGCATCATCATACTGAGAAAGGTCGCCTGCTTCAGTCAGCTCGAAGCCCTTGAATTGTGCCCAGCGATAGAGGATTAAAATAGCCTCGCTGCGCGTCAAAGCCTCACTGCGCGTCAGGGCCTCGTCCGCGCGGTATTCCTCGTTATAACCCATCAGCAGTCCGCTTTCAACGGCCCACAAAACGGCGTCCACATAAACAGCATCATCATCTTTAAAGCCATTCTCCGCGTCCAGCTCCGGCTCGCCTTCCGCCCTGTAGAGCACGAGTGCCATCGTTGCACGGCTGACACCTGCGTCTGGTGCAAACTCTGTGTCGGAAACACCGCTCAAATAGCCTTGTTCTACGGCATATACAATTGCAGATTCACCCCAGTGTCCCGCAATATCCGTAAATACGGGAAGATCGGACGGCACATTGCTTTCATCGCTTTCGTCCGGCTCTTCCGTGCCTGCCGTAGTAACCGTTACCACACACGCCGGCGGGACAAGCGTGCTGTTTTCGCTCACTGCACTGACGGTATACGTTCCTTCTTCAGAAAATGTAATAGTTGCCTCACCATTTTCATCTGTAAAGCATGTTGTTTCCTCACCATTTATCAAAATCTGCGCGCCCACAACGGCGTTTACAACCGGATTCCACGCCTCGTCATATCCGGCGCCGAAAAGCTTCAAGTGTAATTCCGCACCCGGCTCGCAAGTGGCTGTAACACTTTCAAAATATGTGTACATGTCAGACCAGGACTCCAGGTCCGCATAGGCAAATGCCGCCAGATAATCGCCGTCCTCAATCGGGTCGCTGATCCCCATAGCCGCAACGTTGTTGACGTAATAGCCATAGCTGCCGCCATTTTCAACGCCCCACAGCTTCGTAATAAAGCCTTCGTCTGATACGGCAAAGCCGTTGTCCGGCAGATCCGGAGCTGCCTCCGCATTTTCTCCTTCCGCAGCTCCTTCGGTCTCAGCCATCTCCGCGCCCGCTTCCTCGTCAGCTGCTTCGTAATATTCGTCATGCGCAAGCGTCAGCGCATCGCGCACGGTCAATACGCCGTCCTCATCCACATCGACGACCGCAACCGGTTGGTTGACAAGCGCCAGCTCGCCCGCATTGGCAATCGTCACATTCACGATTATCCCTGCTTCTTCCGTTTCATTTACGATGCCGTCCTCCACCGCAAACGACAGACAGGACAACAGTCCAACGCACAGGGAAAGCGCCAGGAGCAGAGACAGGGCCTTCTTTTTCATAGAAACAACCTCCAATTATAGATTGCGCCGCACCGGCGCTCCGATCCTGCGCTTCCGTACCATCCATGAAAAATGCCTGTCCGAAAAAGGACAGGCATAAATTACACCGGCATCTGGAAAATCCATGCGGCGCACACTTATGCATTTCACGGTTTCGGCGGAAACGCTTCCTCCTGCCCATGTATCTGACTTATCCCAAAGGCTTCACAGTGACCGACTCGCCGGGCTTTACACCCGATTCCATGTTCCGCAGACTGCGGCGGCAAGAGGCATTTATTGTATAACAATTTGATTGTAGCATCGCAAATGATACGTGTCAAGATGCTTCCATCCATTTGCGTACGGCTTTTTCAAAAAGCAGTGAACGAAAAAAGAAAAGCAAAAACTGTTCGTTTTTGCTTTTCTCTTCTCTTTTACATTTAATATGGTATGCTTGTCTTCGGATCCATTTAAATACTGAGATCCTCGCCGTAACCGAAATGCTCAATCACATAATCCATGTCCTTATCGCCCCGTCCGGATAAATTCACCAGGATACTGTCAAACTCGCCGGATCTCGCCGCGCGAATCGCATAAGCCAGCGCGTGCGAGCTCTCAAGCGCCGGAATAATTCCCTCATAACGCGAAAGCGCAAAGAAAGCTTCTATAGCTTCACGATCCGTAGCCGTTTCATAACGGACACGCCCGGCATCTTTCAAGTAGGCATGCTCGGGTCCGGTTGCCGGGTAGTCAAGACCGGAGGCAACAGAATAAACCGGAAGAGGCGAGCCCTCCTCATCCTGTAAAACGTAGCTTTCAAAGCCGTGCAACACACCCTTTGAACCAAATTTCATGGTTGCCGCGTGATCGCCGACGCTCTCGCCGCGTCCAAGCGGCTCTACGCCGATAATCTCAACCGGATCGGCAAGGAACGGAACAAACATCCCAATAGAGTTCGATCCGCCGCCCACACAGGCACATATGGCATCCGGCAAAAGTCCCGTCATTTCCATAAACTGCTCGCGCGCCTCGATTCCTACGACGGTTTGGAAGTCGCGTACCATCATCGGAAACGGGTGCGGACCAACCACGGAGCCAATGCAGTAAATGGCATCCTTATATTCCTTCATATACGCTTCAAACGCAGCGTCGACGGCCTCTTTCAACGTTTTCAGACCGTGGGTAACCGGCACGACGCGCGCGCCAAGGATCCGCATGCGAGAGACATTCGGCGCCTGTTTTGCGATATCGACCTCGCCCATATAAATATCGCACTCCAGGCCGAAGTAAGCCGCAGCAGTTGCAAGCGCAACGCCATGCTGTCCGGCACCGGTTTCCGCAATAATCTTCTTTTTGCCCATATATTTGGCCAACAGGCCCTCGCCCATGCAATGGTTCAGCTTATGTGCGCCGGTATGGTTGAGATCCTCGCGTTTCAAGTAAATCTGCGTCGTGCCAAGCCGGTTTGACAGGCGCTCACAGTGATAGACCGGAGTCGGACGTCCCTGAAACTCACGACGGATCCGGCGCAGTTCACTGATAAACTGCGCAGA
>URVL01000161.1 GCA_900551265.1 uncultured Eubacteriales bacterium
GAGTCCGCGCAATCCGTTGCATTGATAAAACCGCGCGATGCGGCTTCACGCATGTTTCCCTCGAGAACCTGCATGGTCTCGATCATGGGCCGGAACACGGTCAGACAGGCTTTCAGGGTATCTACGCTGTCAAAAATGGCCTCCTTGTCTTCCTGCATATCTTTGTTATAGGCAAGGGGAAGACTTTTCAACATGGTCAGCGTGGCCATGAGATTACCGTAAACACGTGCTGTCTTACCCCGCACAAGTTCCGCAATATCGGGATTCTTTTTCTGTGGCATAATAGAAGATCCCGTGGTAAAGGAATCGTCCAGCTCAATAAATTTAAATTCCCATGAGGCCCACAAGATAATCTCCTCAGAGAGTCTTGAGAGATGCATCATGACCGTTGCAAATGCCGCGCCAAGCTCGATGCAAAAATCCCGGTCGGACACCGCATCGATGCTGTTCATAGCAATCCCGTCAAAGCCCAGCGCGCCGGCAGTCATACGGCGGTCTGTGTCGTAGGTTGTACCGGCAAGCGCACATGCCCCCAGCGGCGAGACATTCATATGCCGGACAGCATCTTGGATCCGCGTAATATCGCGGCAGAACATCATGGCATAGGCCAGAAGATGGTGGCCAAATGTGACAGGCTGTGCACGCTGGAGGTGCGTATAACCCGGCATAATGGTGTTCGCGTGCCTGGCGGCCTGAGAAACCAGCGCCACAATAAACTGCCGGAGGAGCGACAACAGTTCGCTGCATTCGTCGCGCAAATAGAGACGCAGATCGGTAGCTACCTGATCGTTTCGGCTGCGTGCCGTATGGAGTTTTCGTCCTGCGTCGCCGATCCGCTCCGTCAGAACCGACTCGACGAACATATGAATGTCCTCACATGCAGGATCGATTTTCAGCACACCGCTGTCCAAATCACGTAAAATCTGCTGCAAACCATCCAGGATACGGTCTACGTCCTCCTGCGGGATAATGCTCCGTGCTCCCAGCATAGCGGCGTGAGCCATGGAACCTCGAATATCTTGACGGTACATGCGTCCATCTACAGCGATAGAGGAGTTAAATTCATCCGCCACCTCATCCAGACTTTTTGTAAATCTCCCGGCCCACATCTTATCCATGCTGCCGCCTCCTTAGACTGTATTAGTTGTTTTCTGTCCTTTTTGCATCGAGTTTGGCTTTGACCTTAATGGGAAGGCCGAAAAGATTAATGAAACCGGCGGAATCCGCCTGGTTGTAATCTTCGTCTTCGCCGAAGGATGCAGTCTGCTCATCATAGAGCGTATACGGAGATGTGACGCCTGCATTTATCAAATTGCCTTTATAGAGTTTGAGCGTAACGTCGCCCGTGACCGTTTCATTTACCTTATCTACAAATGCGCAGATTGCTTCGCGCAGAGGCGTAAACCATTGCCCGTTGTAGGTCAGGTCTGCCATTTTTGGAGCGATCTGCGACTGCATGAAGTGGAATGTTTCTTTGTCAAGCGTGATGGTTTCCAGCACGTTGTGTGCCTTGTAGAGGATTGTACCGGCAGGAGTCTCATAGACACCGCGGCTCTTCATGCCGACAAGGCGATTTTCTACAATATCAAGCAGTCCGATACCGTTTGCGCCGCCGATGGCGTTTAGCTTGGTGACAAGTTCCACAGACCCCATTTCCACGCCGTCGATGGCGGTCGGGATTCCCTTTTCAAAGTGTATGGTTACATAAGTGGGTGTGTCGGGCGCCTGCTCAGGAGATACACCCAATTCGAGGAAACCGGGTTTATTGTATTGCGGTTCATTCGCAGGGGATTCCAGGTCCATGCCTTCATGAGAGAGATGCCAGAGGTTCTTATCTTTGGAATAGTTGGTTTCACGGTTGATCTTCAGGGGAATATTGTGCGCTTCGGCGTAATCAATTTCTTCATCGCGGGACTTGATATCCCATTCACGCCACGGCGCAATGATTGTCATATCCGGCGCAAATGCCTTGATCGTCAACTCAAAACGAACCTGGTCGTTTCCCTTACCCGTACAGCCGTGACAGATTGCATCGGCACCCTCCGCCTTTGCAATTTCTACCAGGCGCTTTGCAATGCAGGGGCGGGCATGAGAAGTGCCAAGAAGATAATCTTCGTATTTGGCGTCGGCTTTCAGACAGGGCCAAATATAGTTTTCAATATAATCCTGCTTCAAATCTTCAATATACAGTTTAGACGCGCCCGTTTTCAACGCCTTTTCTTCCAGGCCGTCAAGCTCCGTACCCTGTCCAACGTCGCCAGATACTGCAATGACTTCGCAGTTATTGTAATTTTCCTTCAGCCATGGAATAATGATGGACGTATCCAGTCCGCCGGAATAGGCGAGAACTACTTTTTTAATTTGATCTTTCTTCATATTAAAACCTCCGAGCAAAGTGTATTTATTCATCTGCGAGTATAATATTACATCTGTAAGTGAAAAATGTCAAGAGGAGAATTGAATAAAAATTCGGTTTGTATGAAACTACAAGCACCTATCTAGGAGGCGGAAAAATCCTTATGCAAAAATACATGCCTACCCACCAAAAAAGGAATCTTACCGAAGCTCTGCATAAAAAATCGCAAGACTTGCAGATGCGGTGCGCGATATGAAAAGATGCATGATTCAAAAATTGCGTCTGTAAGGACGGCGAGATGAAAATGCCGCGATCTCCATCAAAAGTATAGTGAAGTCATCTCAAGGAACCTCTGCAGATGATGACAGCAGTGTACGCAAAACGCGGTGCATGGTTGGCAGGAATTCACATGGCGGGATAATATGTTGGTGCATAAATCATTCGTCGGCGGCAGAACTGAGTAGGATCCTGTCCGGCGCAAATTTCGCATAAAAAAGCGTCTCGGATCCTCGATCCGGGACGCTTTTTGCTATAAAAACAGACAGAGCACTACGGGCATAAAGAGTGCCGGGAGATAGTTCGCAACTTTAATTTTGGTAAGTCCCAGCATATTCAGGCCCAGGGCAATGATGAGAAGAGAACCGGTACAGGTCATTTCAGCCACCACAGTGTCGGAGAGGAAAGGCGCGACCCACTGTGCCAGAAGGACAATTGCTCCCTGGTATACAAACACGGCCGCTGCCGAAAACAAGACGCCATAACCGAGCGATGATGCAAAAATAATACTTGCGATACCGTCCAGCATGGACTTGGTATAAATCATTTCGTGGTCGCCGGTCAGACCGCTTTGCAGCGAGCCGACAATCGTCATGGCGCCGACGCAAAATAACAAGCTGGACGTGACAAACGCGCGGGCAACCGTCTGTTCTCCCTGACCTTTTGAAAAACGGGCCTCCAGAAGCTGACCTAGATGATTTAATCGCCGGTCAATATCTATCAACTCGCCGATAATGGCACCTGTGACAATGGAGAGGATGGCGATGAGCGTATTTTCCCCTTCAAGTGCGCCGGAAATGCCAATCAAAAGCACACAAAGCGCCAATCCCTTCATGATGGCATCTTGAAACCGCTCGGGAATTCCCTTTTTTAAAAGTAAACCCAATATGGCGCCGGCTATGACAGCAGCAGTGTTTACAATGGTACCAAACATTGCGTAACCTCCTAAGACGGGCTAAAACGGATGGTGGCTTCACACAGGAAATCCCCTGTCTGTGGGGACAGGGGATAATCCGGGCGTTATTCTTCGGGCCGTGTAAGGCCGTCCGTTGCTTTACGATTTGCATAGACGACAAAGGCATCCGGCAGATAGCGGCCGTTTTCTTTATCTCCGCCGCTGGGCTGGGTGATCTTCCTGCCGTTAAAATACATAATGGAGGAGGAGCCGCCGTCCAAATTCAGGGCTTGAACGGCACCGTACTTTATAAAGATTTCCGCGAGCTCTCCCACAGTGATTCCAACAGAGTAACCCGGCTGCCGGCCGTCGATAACGATCATGATAATAGAACCGTCCTCCGTTTGACCAATTGCCGTACGCGGCTGCGTCCCCCAACCGGCGGACCCGGAGATCACCTGTTCACCGTTGACAACAAGAGCGGGCTTGAATTCAACGCCGTCGCGAATATTATTGGTCGGGCTCCAGGAACCAACGTGAAGGCGGTTATCATAATCGAGGTAAACGGCTTTGTAGGTACCGCCATCGCTATCAGCCAGCTTCTCACCGCCGGAAACCAGAAGTCCATATACGATACCGCCGTTGCCGACGCCACCATCATCTTCAAAACCGGAGGCGTTAATGGCCAGAATTGCGTCATTATCCTCAGCAATCCCGGCAATTTTCTGTCCAA
This sequence comes from uncultured Eubacteriales bacterium, assembly GCA_900551265.1. Lineage (GTDB taxonomy): Bacteria > Bacillota > Clostridia > Oscillospirales > QAMX01 > Allobutyricicoccus > Allobutyricicoccus pentlandensis. The sequence goes on from URVL01000161.1 coordinate 4,261, forward strand.
CAACTCCCAGCCGCTCCGCAACCGCAACTCCGACGCGAGACGGGTCCTTGACAATTGCAATGACGCCGCAATATTGCTCCAATCCGCTGCCTCCGGAAAGGCGAGCTATTGTAATCCCGTGCACTGTATCAAGTGCAAGCACCTGATCGCCATGAACAGTTTGAATCGTGGTACCCTCGTCGTCAAGTCCGGCTTCGTCAATGAAAAGATTTCCGTCTTCGTCATACATCTCATCTTCATGCTCTTCTGCATAGGCGGCAAAAGAGTCCATGTCAAGCTCCGTATACGTCAGACAAAAATCACTCCAGGGATCTTCCCAAAAGGGAATTTCATCGGTTGTTTCACTGTCATCTCCATTCCCATCGCTGTTTTCCGGCTTTGTAATGGCCGGGAGAACGGTGGTAGAGATGGGCTCAGAGCCGCTCCAATCGCTTTCAAGGTCTTCCTGAAGCCGGTCGGTTGCATCAATCTTCGCGCGGACTTCATCGACGACGGATTTGGGAATAAATGCCGTTGCCAGCCACTGATGCGTGCGTGTCATAAGCGCTGTCTCAATATAAATAGTACGCCATTTTTCAATAAAGGGAATGTTGGAAAATACACAAAGACAGTAAATTCCTACCATCGCCACAAGTATGACGGAACAGGTAATCAGCCGGCGCTTGCGCTTTCGCCGCCCTGGGCATAAACCGCGCAGCCCTTGCCCATGTTAAGCATTCCCGCCCGTATTGCGCAGCCGCGGTTGCTTTTGATATAAAAGCGGCTGTTTTCGCCGAATTCAATGCCCGCGGCAAAGTCCACCGCGTGCGCAACGGCGTTTATCGCGCCCTGACCCGATATTTTGCCCGAGCCAAGCCCGCCTATGCCAGCCGC
>URVL01000162.1 GCA_900551265.1 uncultured Eubacteriales bacterium
CGCGCCGCCGATGGTACAGCAGAAGGTGATTGAGGAGGCCAAGGCCTCTATGGTTGACGACGACGATTAATCGAAGCCGTCAGGTGTTGTAAGATAAAAAAATAAGTTGAAAGAGCAGATTGTGCACAATCTGCTCTTTTCTTGTAGATTGGGAGGATAAATTACCATGACAGTTCAAAAACTACAGGAAGAAAACCTGAATGATTATTTTTCCGATGAAGAACCTTTTTCTCTTATAGGAAAGATATGCCCCAAATTAGAAGACGGCGTGTGGTCCTATACGGAATTGCTGTATGATAAACCGCAGGTAAAACAATACCCGCCGGACGAAAGGGATCTGAGGCAATACCTGCATACGCCAGGACGCGCCATTTTCCTGGCTTATATGGATGAGAAAGCCGTTGGGCGTATTGTCCTTCGAAAAAATTGGAACGAAAACGCCTATGTGGAAGATATTGCTGTGCGTCGAAGGGAGAGGGGACACGGCGTGGGAACTTCCTTAATTGCAAGCGCTGTGAATTGGGCACAGGAGCAGGGTTTGCATGGCCTTATGTTGGAAACGCAGGATGTCAACCTTCTGGCCTGTCGATTTTACGCAAAAAACGGGTTTTTCATAGGCGGCATTGATACGCAGCTCTATCGAAACTTTGAGGAGCCGTACCGAAGTGAAATCGCAGTTTTCTGGTACCGGCATATCTAATTTAACAATCTTTTTTCGCCCATCCAAAATTCCATGCAAACCTGATATCCTATTCTGCCGTACCAGTGCGACAGGTGCGTATATCCAATGTGTGCCCAAGCACAGCCTCGCGCGATGAGCTCCCGCGTCGCTGCGTCTACCATACGCAGACCAATTCCCTGTTTGCGGTAGGCCGGCAATACCCCGACGCAGCCAATGGTTCCAACCCTGGCGTCGAATGGACAGTAAGGGACATCGGCATGGTCATCCAACAGCAGAAAACCGGCCAGGTTTTCGTTGCGCCACGCGGCAAATACAGGCGCGTTTGGAACCGCAAAATAAGATATCCAATCGGAGTCAACCTCTTCAACAGCGTTAGAAATCTGCGCATGCACTTTATCGGAAGGTAGTCCAAAACGGATGTCGTATGGAGAAGGCGGAATATTGGGTGTCGAATATTGAGAGAGATTCAGCGTTAAATCCGCACTGACCCAATCTGCAAAGTAGCCGCGTTTTTCAAAAAAAGGCACTGCGCCGTATGAAACAGGGACACCTTGAAAGAGATAGTCGTCTCCACATCCAAGTATGACTGTGCCGGCACCGCGCGCCGCAATGTACGCTTCGCTGCGGGCGAGCAGGCGGGTACCGATTCCTCTTCTGCGATATTCCGGAAGAACACAGAGCATAAGAATCGACGGCCCCCGAAGGACAGAGAACCCGGCGACAGCGCCATGACAATGTTCTGTTAAAAACACATTGCTTTTGGAACCGAGCGTTCTTTCGTAGAGCTGAGGCGTGATGTAAAGTCCATGAAAGCAACTACGGAGAATCTCGTACACCGAAAACACCCGCCTTCCCCAGAAACTTACCGTATATCGGTAGATTTACTCTGCTACAAAAGTTAGTATAGCAAATCTGGCCATCACATACAAGCCGGCCTGTTCTACCAGCTGATTTCGCCGCATAAACTGCAACTGTATTAAGCTCGCCGCAGTCGGCGGAACGGAGGTTTTTATGTTTATCGTAACAACAAAGGTCTCAAAGGGGAAGGCCGCGGCGGTATTTGTCGGCGTATGTGTATTGATCGCGGTCTGTATCATTATTGTGTCGGTGATTAAGTCGGGTGACGCTGACGCCGTTTCCATGGTCGACTCGACAAAGATTGAGGTCTCCTACAAAAATATTAAGGAGAACAGTGATCGTATCACTTTCTTAAATGCATTTGGATGGGAGGTTGCAGAAGATCCTGTTGCAATTGAGGAAATCGTAATTCCCGAGGAGTTCAACGAAATTTATGAGGAGTATAACAAACTGCAAAAGTCGCAGGATCTTGACTTGACAAAATATCAGGGCAAGACGGTTAGGCGCTATACCTATGAGGTGCTGAACTATCCACAGAAGGATGAAACCGTTTATGCCAATCTTTTGATATATAAGAACCGTGTCATAGGCGGCGATATTTGTTCGTCGCAGTATAAAGGCTTTATGCATGGTTTTATGATGCCGTAACCTCTTGCCTCCTTCTGTCGCCAATGGTAAAATGGACCTTGACGGCAGATGGAGGTTTTTCATGGAACGAATAGATAAACTGCTTGCCAATATGGGTCTGGGTTCTCGAAAAGAAATTAAAATGATGATAAAGCGCGGGGAAATCCTGATAAACGGTACGGCCTGTACGGATGCTGCGGCAAAAGTGGATCTTGCGGCTGATCAAGTGACGGCCGCAGGACGTGCGTTGCGGCTACGCACGACGTTTTCTTTTATGATGAACAAACCTGCAGGGTATCTCTCGGCTTCGCGCGATGACCATGCAGCGACGGTTGTGGACCTGCTGTCGGAGGAACACAAGCGCTTGGGCCTTTTTCCGGCGGGACGCCTCGATCGGGATGCAGAGGGCTTCCTGATCCTTACAAATGACGGCGCGCTTGCTCATGCGCTAACGTCGCCGCGCCGCCATGTCAATAAGCGGTATTTTGTCCGTTACGACGGAATGCTGCATAAAAATGCAGAAGCCGAGTTTTCGGAGGGAATGTTAATTGATGGAGGAGAGCGCTGCCTGCCGGCGGTTCTGGAATGCCGGGTTCCGGGCGAAGCGGTTATCACAGTACATGAAGGCCGCTATCACCAGGTAAAACGTATGATTGCGGCGGCAGGCGGTAAGGTCACTTACTTAAAACGCCTCAGTATAGGCCCGATTTCTCTTGATAACACTCTGGCCCCCGGCGAATACCGGGAGTTGACAGAGGAAGAACTTCATTTGCTTGCTGCAGCTTCCAGTTTATGTCATGGCAGGGAATAATACTGTCGAAATACTACATATACTAAGAAAGATTCGTCCGCATTTATATATACACATTGTACAAAGGTTAAAAAAATCTTTTGTCTAATTAATCACTATACGTCCGCCTCCTTTTCTGTTATAATAACACCATCAAAATCACAGATGGAGGTAACTTATGTCCAGTGTAACCCTGAAGGGTATTTTTAAAAGATACGCCGGTGGCGTCACCGCAGTATCTGATTTTAACCTTGATATTGCCGATAAGGAATTTATCATTCTCGTTGGACCTTCCGGCTGTGGAAAGTCCACCACGCTTCGTATGATTGCGGGTCTTGAAGAAATATCCGAAGGTGAGCTTTACATAGACAATAAGCTGGTGAACGACATCGCTCCTAAGGATAGAGATATCGCAATGGTTTTCCAGAACTATGCGCTTTATCCTCATATGACCGTATTTAACAACATGGCGTTCGGCTTAAAACTCCGTAAACTACCGAAGCCTGAAATCAAGAAGCGCGTGGAAGAGGCTGCCAAGATCCTCGACATTACGCATTTGCTGGATCGTAAGCCCGCTGCGTTGTCCGGCGGTCAGCGTCAGCGTGTTGCACTGGGACGCGCAATTGTCCGTGACCCGAAGGTCTTCCTCCTTGACGAACCGCTTTCCAACCTGGACGCAAAGCTTCGTGCGCAGATGCGTACCGAGCTGACGAAGCTTCACCAGCGCCTTGCAACAACCTTTATCTATGTTACCCATGACCAGATTGAGGCTATGACGATGGGTACCCGCATTGTCGTCATGCGTGACGGCTTTATCCAGCAAGTTGCCGCACCGCAGGATCTTTATGAGCATCCGGTTAACCTCTTTGTTGCTACCTTCATCGGCTCTCCGCAGATGAATACTATTTCCGGCGTTGTAATTGATGAGAATGGCCATACTGGCGTACAGTTTGGTGATGAAAAGGTCTTCCTGGATGATGAACGCGGCCGTAAGCCGGAAGTTTTGGCTTATGTCGGCAAGGAAGTTGTTATGGGTATTCGCCCTGAGTGCATGTACGACGACGAAGCGAGCCTTGAAAAGTATAAAGACAGCGTCATTGAGGCGCACGTTGATTTGGTTGAGATGATGGGTTCTGAAACTTACCTCTATCTGCTCTGCCAGGGAAAGAACTTTACGGCTCGAGTCAGTGCCCGTTCTACAGCTCGTACTGGCGATGACCTGAAGATTGCCCTGGAGCCGGACCGCATTCATCTGTTTGATGCCTCTACGGAACGTACAATCATTAGCTAAAATACTTGTTTTTAAAGGCCACGCGATTATGCGTGGCCTTTTTTCATTGTTTGAATTAGTGTGGGAAACAAGAATGAAATTTGATAAAGCACACAAAAAGAGGGCATACTTAAATACAGAGCTTTTTTGCATTTTTCAAAAAATTAATAAAAATAGTGGTTGAAAAATAGTGACAAATCAGTTACAATAAAAATACATGAAAAAAAGATAAGGAGTGTTACCATGACCGGACGTCTATTTCAGGGCATCATTCTTCAAATGAAAGATGTAACCGACCGTATCATTGGCGTTATAGACTCAACTGGCACCGTGATTGCATGTACGGAATTGACGCTTATCGGCACGGAAAGAGAAGATGCGGCAATAGAGATTGGTTTGACCAGTGAGGCGCTCCATCATGGAGGGTATTTATATCATCTGCTGCCTTCTCAAAGTGCACGTTTTGAGTTTGCGGTCTTTGTTGAAGGCGGAGACGATATGGCGGAGACGCTGTGCAAAATGGCAGTTATCGCGCTGGGCAGTATCCGTTCCATGTATGATGAGAAACACGATAAAGCGACCTTCATTAAGAATATAATTCTGGATAATATTCTGCCTGGAGAGATTTATATCAAATCTACAGAGCTTCATTTCGGAAGCGATGTACCGCGTGTGGTGTTTTTGATCAATCTCGGAGAAAATGTTGACGGACAGGCGTTTGACGTTGTGTCGAGCCTTTTCCCGGACAAGCAGCGGGATTTTGTAATTAGTATCAATGAGAGCGATCTTGTTCTTGTCAAGGAAGTCAAGCCAAATGTTGATATTAAGGAAC
>URVL01000163.1 GCA_900551265.1 uncultured Eubacteriales bacterium
TTAACAATTTTATAATACGACAAATTATGACAAAAAGCAATACTTTAGGAAGTTCAGAAAAAATTGGCAATTTTTTAATAGTTAACGTTAACTTCTCTGTGAGGTGTCTCTATTATAGAACACTCGTTCGCGCTTGTAAAGAGGGAAAAGCGTTTTTTTCAAGCATCTGCATATTCAATTGCGGTCACGCATTCCTGCGGCAATTTGTCATCACGCCACTCGTGAAACACCGGCTGACGCATATGACCTGATGCTGTACGGTCCATATACCGTACGGTGCAAACGCGCTCCGGTGCAAGCCATATGGCACCTTCGTTGCCGTCCGGCACTTCGGCAAATGGACATTTTCCCTGCGGTATATCTTGCAAACCTGCTCGCGTGACGCCCAACGTTACGTGCCCCTGATAAACAAGTACTCCGCCGTCATGGTATTGTCCCAGGATTAGGCTGGTCATATTGTTGTCCTTGGGAATGTAACCGCATACTACAAAATCATTGTCTTTCAGATTCTTTATTTTAATCCAATCTTTGGTTCGCTTTCCTGGGTGATATAAGCTTGTTTTCCGCTTTGCTACAATCCCCTCCAGCTCCTGTGACGCCACGAGGTGATAGAACGCAACGCCGTTTGTCTCAATATACCGTGAAATGGATAGCCGTTCATTTTCTATCACGGTCTTTTCAAGCAATGTCCGCCGCTCCATCCAGGGACGACCGGTCAATCGTTCGCCATCACGGTACAGAATATCGAACGCGCAGAAATTGACGGGCGTTTTCTGCGCGGCGAGCGCTATCTTCACAGTATCTCCCATCAGCGAACGGCGCTGCATAACAGAGAAGTCGGGCTTTCCGTCTGTCATGGCGAATACTTCCCCATCGAGCACACACGGCGCGTTTACCTGGTTGTGCGCTTCTTGCAGCTCCGGATAGGTTGCTGTTACGTCCAGAAACCGCTTGTTGAGCAACCGTGTTTCGCCATCCAAATAGGCTATGCAGCGGATGCCGTCCAGTTTCAGCTCAAAGATATAGTCCGGGCTGTTGAAGGGTTCCGTCATCTCTCCGATCAGCATCGGTGCAACTGGCTTTATCATGCGCCCTCCCGTTTTTGCGCCTCAAGGCTCGCCTTAAGTGCGTCCATCAGGTTGATCACATTATTGTCATGCAGCTTTTCCGGCACTGTTACGGTTTCACCGTTGATTTTTCGGGCAATGGCCTCCTGTAGCCGTACCTGATATTCGTCGCGATAGTTTTCCGGCTCGAATGGTTTTGTCATGGTGTCAATCAGCATTTTGGCAACTTCCAGCTCCGACTGTTCTGGCTCCGTCTGCATATATGCTTTCGGTATGGGTTTGATCTCATCGGCATAAAACATGGTCTCGGCTAAAATCCCGCTCCGTGTCGGAATAAGCGCCATTAACGTTTCCTTTGTCCCCATGACGGTACTTGCAATTGCAACCTTCCCGGCGTCCAGCATAGCGCGGCGCAGTAGTTCAAACGCACGATCGCTGCCATCCGGAATTGCATAATAGGCTTTTTCATAATAGATCGTATCGATATCGTCCCGGTTTGAAAACAGCAGGATCTGAATGGTTTTATCTTTTTCGGTCTTCATGGATTCTATCTCATCGTCGGTTAAAATAACGTATTTTCCTTTTTCGTACTCGTAGCCTCTTACAATGTCTTCCGGCTTGACTTCTTCGCCGCTATCCGTCACCTTTTTGTAATGAATACGTTCATGGGTTTCACGGTGGAGCTGGTTAAAGCTAACACCGCCCTCGTGCGTCGCGGTGTAAAGTGCGATTGGGATGTGCACCAGGCCAAAGGAAATCGCCCCTTTATGGGATACAGACGCCATAATAAAACACCTCCATTTTGGGTTAGTGTGTCCCAAAATGGAGGCGGTCATAAGCAAAATGATTTCGTGCGTTGCGACAAAAAAAAGTACCGCCCCCGTGATATCGGGAGCGGCAATCTTCTCATATTACAATCTGAGCTGTTGTTTCAAGGCATCCTGTAAAGTTGCGGAAAAGTTGATTCCCTCCCGCTCTGCCATTGTGTTGAGCCAGGAAGGGATTGTCAGTGTTTTTTTCACAGCCTTGTTATCATACTGCCGGCGGTAGTCCATGGTATCGCAGGGGACGATCGATACAAACGCGTCGCCAGTCGTTTCGATATCCGTAGGACGCGAGGCCGGCGGGATTTTTTCCCCGCATTCTTCCATATCGTACAGCATCAGACAGAGCGCATCCTCTGCGTTGTCATAGGCTTCCTGCAAATCCGCGCCGCTTGTGAAGCAGCCGGGTATATCCGGAAAAGAGACACATATGGCATTGTTCTCATCTTTTTCAAATAACGCCGGATAAATGTATTTCGACATATGAGTTCCTCCCTCTCTATTCTATGCGGCATTTTGTGACTTATTCAAGCCCCGCTGCTTTCCGTATTTTTTTAAGCGTTCCTGTGGGAACTTCCTCTTTGTCATGCCGCCCGACCTCAAACTTCATTCCGGTCACACTGCTATACCATATTTCATGGCGTTTGCCCTCACGCAACTTCGAGCAACCGTTCTTTTTCAACAATCGTTTTAATTCTCCCTGGTTCACGGCATCTCCCCCTGACGTTCTCATTATAACACGTATCGATACGTGTGTCAAGAGTCATGTGAAACAATCCACTACATAAAATAGAAAGAATCGCATGGAAAGGACTGTGATGCAAATGAGGACTGCCCTCTACATACGAGTCAGCAGTGAAGAGCAGGCAATACACGGATTATCCATCGAGGCGCAGGCAGAAGCACTTGAAAAATGGGCAGAGCAGGAACACGCCTATGTGGTAGACCGTTATATCGACGCCGGCATCTCGGCGCGAAAGAAAGCATATCACCGTCCGGCGCTGCAACGGCTGCTTGACGACGTACGGGCCGGCAAAATTGACATCGTCGTCTTCACAAAGTTGGACCGCTGGTTTCGCAACATCGCAGAATATTACAAAGTGCAGGAAGTACTTGAAACGCACCATGTCAACTGGAAAACCATTCATGAAGACTATGATACTTCAACCGCCTCCGGCCGCTTAAAGATCAATATCATGCTGTCGGTTGCACAGGATGAGGCGGACCGGACGAGTGAACGTATCAAGGCGGTCTTTGACAGCAAGGTACACCGTTGCGAGCCGATCAGCGGCAAGGTTCCCCTCGGATATAAAATCGAAAACAAACGTCTGGTTCCGGATCCTGAGACAGCCCCGGTCGCACAGGATATTTTCCGGCAGTATGTGGCCATTCGCAGTATTAATGCACTACGAAAGTACATTCTTGATAAATACAGAATGGTTTACTCCCCCACCGGCCTGCGTATGTTTCTATCTAATGAACGGTATATCGGCAGGGCGCATGGACAGGATCATTTTTGTGAAGGGATTATCGATCCGGATACGTTTGCAATCACGCAGCAGGCGATCGCAGAACGCGCACAGCGCAACAGCACCAGCAATTCGGGGAGAGTCTATCTGTTTTCCGGTATCGCCAGATGTGCCGAGTGCGGTAACCTGTTGGCCGGTAAGCTCGTACATGGGAAGTATATTTACTACCGCTGCACGAAGTACGATAAGCTGCATCTCTGTTCCCATAAAAAACATACCAGCGAACTGGTACTGGAAAACTGGCTGTTGGGAAATATGCTCTCGCAACTTGCAGCGTACAATATTCAAATAGGAAAAGCGATGGAGGCCCGTCCCAAAATTGACGAAGCGGGACTCCGCCGCAGAATGGGAAAATTGCGTGATCTCTATTTGAACGACTTGATTGAACGGGAGGATTATGAACGGGAATACCTATCCCTGCGTGATACGTTGCTTGAGGCCCAGGCACAAAAAGCCGCCTCGCCGCAGCCTGTAGATTTGGAACTTGTAAAAACGGCGCTTGAAGCCTATCGTATGCTTCCACGTACTTCCCAAAAGGAGTTTTGGAGCAGGACAATTAAAAAAATTATCGTTACGAATTATGACGACTTTTCTATTGTCCCTAATTTACCATATAATAAGTAACCGGTATGTTGATTCATTCCTGTTAATGCATTAAAGACCGTGCTCTTTCCAACATTCGGATTACCCGCAAGTGCGACCACCACGTCATCCGGCGATTCCCGTATGATATCAAGACCGTTATCTACCGCATGAACCCCCACTGATCCTTTTGTCAGCCCCACAAAAACCACCTTCCCCTCCCTATTTGAAACTTTTACTCTCTCGTAACTCGGAACAGCTAAAATTTACATCCCGTTTAAGCGTATATCATGATATCTCGGCAATCTTCGCTGCGAAGTGCAATTACAGCGCCACGAATGAGAAACGCCGAGGGATCGCCGCCGGGACTTCTGCCCAGACATTCAACCTCCGTATTTTCAATGAGGCCGATATCCAAAAGGCGGCGGCGAATACTACCGTGTGAACGCACTTCTTTTATCCGCGTCTTTTGACCGGGTTCCACTTCATTTAGGCTATGCAAACAATTCATAAAGGAACTCTCCTTAAAAACTTTAGGATGAGGAAACTTTTTTCCACACTGATAGTATATTGTAAAACGTAGACATTTGTGACTCAGTCAGGTAAGGGGGTGTCATACGGGTGGAACAAAAGGGGTTTTACACCTTTAAAGGATATCAGCTTCATGACACCGAAGCACTGACCTCTTCTATGGAGGACTATCTGGAGATGATTTGCCGTCTCTTAATTCATTCGAAGACTGTGCGCATCAGTGATCTTGCAGATCATCTACACGTTAAGCCGTCTTCAGCATCTAAAATGGTTAGAAATTTAACGCAGGAAGGTTATTTGGAATATCATCGTTACGGACATATCGCCGCAACGCAAAAAGGAGTTCATGTCGGCGCTTATTTACTATACCGGCACGAAGTTGTGCACCGGTTTCTTTGTCTTTTAAATGGTACGGAAAGCGAACTGGAACAAGTTGAGAAAATCGAGCACTTTTTGACAGAGCAAACCGTCCG
>URVL01000164.1 GCA_900551265.1 uncultured Eubacteriales bacterium
CACTTTATCGATTGAAATGTTTAAGGCTTTTCCCACTTTCATTCGAAGCCGGTCCGACAGATATTTCGTAAAACCAATACTATCGATACAAATCAAACAACACCGTTCTTCGCTCTCCCATACAGACACTTGTGCCAATAGTAGATTCAATACTCCTCGGGACATATTGTCTTCTCTATTAAATCCAATTAGCGGTACCGATTCATTTGGTGTTATATCCGTCTCTGCATACCCCAATTTCAGCATCACGCATCCTCCGTGAAATATAGTATCCTTTTCTTTAGCAGTTAGATTGGCAAATTTTTACTCCCACATCTTATGATATTTTCTCCTATCTGCTCGCAAAACCGCCAGTATCTGCAAGGTCTTTCGTGGTTTACATTTTTTCGAGGCTCACAATTTAAATACAATTTTTGATATTATATCACGTCTCAAACTGCGTTTCCATATATATATATATATATATATGACTTCATTTTTTGTGCATTTTGACGTTTTTTTGACATTTATGAAAAAGCTTCTCCCTGCACATTTTGAATTTTGCAACGTTTTTGCAAAATAAAACGAAATTCTTGTCGTCACTCTCTAATTCACGGGTTTGCTGTTAAAAGCCGGTACATTTTATTGACGAATGAAAGTCCCTATGTTAACCTGAAAGCAAATATAATCAGCTTGGAGGGGATTTGTTTGCAGTATGGTGTTTCTGTTTTTTCGGCGAAGCCGGATGACCCGTTGGCTCTGGTCTTTACACCGGAGACGTTCGGCGCGTCTCCAGACGGCGTGCAGGACAACACAGCGGCGCTTCAAAATGCGATCAATACGCTGGAAGAACGCAGCGAGCAGGGAATCATTTTGATTCCTGAGGGCACCTATCGTTTCAGCGGTACCATTGATCTATGGCGTGGAATCCGGCTGATCGGTTACGGCCGCAAGCGTCCGCGTTTTATTCTGGACGATTACGCCGAGGGCTTTGGCGGGCCGCTTTCAAAGTATCTTTTCTTTTGCCGCAATGTACGCCCTCGTGAAGGCGAATTCCTGCGTGATGCAAATGAGTGTTCTTTTTTTACCTCTCTGCGCAATATCGACATAGATCTTGGTCACGGCAATCACGGCGCCGTTGCCGTTCGTTACCACATTGCGCAGCTTTGCTCAATAGAGGACTGTGACTTTTACTTAAACGACGCAAAGGCTGCAATTGAATTTGTCGGAAACGAAGTGGAGCGCTGTCGGTTCTTCGGAGGCACCTATGGTATCATCGGATATTACACTGCGCCGGGCTGGCAGTTTTATGTCGGCGATTGTATGTTTGACGGTCAGGCTCGCGCATGCATTATGAGCAGCAAGGCGGGGCTGACGCTTGTTCGCGACACCCTGCGCAACGCTCCCTGGGGCGTTTATGTGCCAAACAAAGAGCTCTACGACGTACCTGTCAATGAGACGGAGCGTCTTTATATGGAAGACTGCCGCGCTGAAAACATTACAACGGCAGTCGTCAGCATGGGTTGGCTGCGCAATCCCATCAACTGGCTGCATACATGCGGCGTTGTATGCCGTAATGCGCCTATGTTCTTAGAAGCGTTTGGTTATCAGTTCGTGTATTTCTTTCTTGAGCCACCCATTACATCCGAATATGCCTGCTACCGTGTGGACTCTCATATTGGTTTTCAAGTTACAGCACGCAACAGCGAGCGCCGGCGTGAATTTGCCTACGATTACAAAATAGAAGAGGCGGCGTGGTCTCCTGCTCCAGACCCGACGTATATTTCCATGCCGGCACAGTCCGTCTGGCACAGCGTGCGTGATTTCGGCGCGTTAGGCGACGGCGAAACAGACGATACCGCTGCTTTTGAAAAGGCGATTGCCTCCTGCGATGCAGTCTATCTCCCGCAGGGGAATTACCGTCTCACACATGGGTTAAAGCTGCGCAAAAACACTGCGCTTATTGCGCTGCATTCCGGAACGACCGTTCTCTCCTTAGACGATTTCATTGAGCCGGACGGTGCAGATGCCGCCATGATTGCAGTTCCCAAAGACGGTCACAACCACATTTGCGGCATTCGCTTTGACGGCGGCCGCAATCCCAAATTTACTACAGTTCTTTGGCAAGGCGCTCCCGATTCCCTCATGGAAGATTGTCAGTTCCGTCACGGCTCCCGCGTAGATAAGCGGGAAGTAAGCGTCAATGCCGTCAAGCCCGCCGAAGCGTTACTTGCGGGCGGAATGCCGCCAAAGCTTGGTCATGATCAGCTGCATTCCCTCTGGATTCGTGAGAGCGCCGGCGTGTTTAAGAACATCTGGACAAACGACGGCTATGCGCAGGAGGGGATCTACATCAGCGATACCAACCAACCAGGGCGCATCTATCTGATGTCTGTCGAGCATCACGGAGAAGTGGAGATCCGTATGACGCGTGTCTCCAATTGGATGCTGGTCTCCATGCAAACGGAAGAGGCGTATCATCACGACTACACAACGTCGCTCCTCTGCGACCACTGCTCCGACTGCGTCTTTGTCAATTTATTTGAATACCGTATGCAGAGTTTTGAGGTCTCCTTTCCCTATGCAATCCGATTGGAACAGTGCCGTAATATGCGGTTTTGGGGCGTCCATGCCTTTTCAAATGGTCCAAACGGTTGGGATCATGCTGCTTTACTCGCCGAATCCGGTACATACGTTACAGATCGCGAGATCGGGACGTTAGTCGTTAATCCTTGAAGCATTCCCTTTTTCAATATATCAAAATGCCCGGTATACATCTTTTGTATACCGGGCATTTTGATAGTTCCATTTTTCACATCTAATTTTTATATAGATAATATTTTCAGTCTTTTTGACTATATTGACAAAAAAATTGCATTAATTTTCAGCATCTATTTTACAGATTGACAAATCATTCTTTTTTAATTAATATAAACTTAATAACAATAGTTGGCATTAGCCAAAATAGAAAGGAGACGAACGAGATGAAGAAAAAGTTGCTTGCTTTATTGCTTGCAGTGTTCATGCTGCTTGCTCTGTTCAGCGCCTGCGCCTCGGAACCTGATGCAACCACTGACGATGGTGCGTCTAATACCACCGATGACGGAAACGACGCTGCGGACGCTGGTGACCAGCAGGACAGCGGAAACGAGACAGACGAACCCGTGGAGCTCGAGCCTCTGCAGCTGGAATACATGGGCCGTGAATCCCACCAGTGGACGTATACCTATGAAGAAGCAAAACAGCAGAATTTTGAGACGCTCGCTTATTATGAGCAGCTGCTGCTGGACAAACACAATCTGGTCGTAACGATCTCCCCCATTGATAACGAAGCCTATCAAACGACGCTCTCCGGTTATCTGGCGGCAAACACCTTACCGGATACGTTTATTTCACAGAGTATGATGGACGATGCATTGCTGGTCAGCACTATGTTGGAAGGGCGTTTCGCTGATATTGACGATATCGTTGCCTGTTCTCCTGACGGTACCTTTGCCACCCTGGTCGCCGAGGGCGGACAGATGAATTACCTGCGTGCATGGTCCAGCGCTCCGGATGGACACTGATATATGGTGAAAAATACGGATAACGCTGCAGTCGGACTGAACTTTGACAACGATGAAATTGACTATCTGGTAGACTTTGGTCTTTCCAACTGGTACGACGTCTGTATTCGCCGCGACTGGTTGGATAAGCTCAGCTTGGAAATGCCTACCACTGTTGATGAGTTCAAAGAGGCGTTGATTGCGTTCCAGACAAACGATGTCAATGAAAACGGAGCCGCCGATGAGCGCGCCTTCCTCGGTTTCGGTATTAACAACGAGGGCAACGGCATTGGCACCGTTTTCTCAAACGGTGTTGCCGGCTGGTTTGGCCTCCACCGCGACAATTTTGTTATGGATACCAGGGACGGACGCGTTGTGTCTGCGATTGAGGACCCCGGCTATGTCGCATACGTCACGTTTGCTAACGAATTGTACAGCAATCAGGTTGCCTTAATCGGCGAAGGCATGGCGTATCAGCATGCAGTTAATGCCGCTGGTAACTACTGTTCTGCGCATCCGCAGTATCCGAACACCATGATGACGGTATCAACCGGTGATCCGGACAGCGAGTATGAACCGATGCCCATTATTCAGGCAATTGAAGGCATACAGCCGCACCTTCTCGGTCAGGCTACCGTTTCCTCTGCCCGTGCCATCTCCTTCAGCCCCGACTGCGACTATAGCGCCGCGGCGGAATGGCTGAACTGGATTTTCAGTGAAGACCTTTTCATGCTCTGGCAGTATGGTATTGAAGGCAAGGCGTGGGAATGGAACGATGATGGTACAATCTTCCGCTACAGAGTCGGCGAGGAACTGACGGAAGAGGAAGAAGAGCGCTATGGCGATATGTGGTGCTATGCTCCGTGGTGCCTGTTCCCGCAGTTTAATACCGCGATTTATGACGTGACTGCTGCAACCTATAACTCCATTGATGAAGCTCTTGAGGCAGGCGAGCCGTACCGTAGTGGTATGACAACGTTTGAAGAGTGGAAAGAGCAGAATTCCATTTATAACTGGCGTGAGATTTCCCCGCAGGAACGTCTCATGAACATGATGAATGAGTTTGGCACCGATAACATTTTATATGATATCACCGTAAACTTTGAAACGCTCGCTACGGAAGACGAGGCAGAAGTTCTCAACATGTACAAGTCGGATCTCATCCTCTATCTGAACGAGTTGACGACCAGCCATATCACCGGTCAGAAATCTACAGATACCCTTGAGGAAGACCTGCAGTATGCCTATGATAATCTCGGCATGCAGGAATACGCTGACGTTATTCAGGCCAGAATTGACCGTTACCTGGTTGCTTTGGGCCGCGAACCTATTCTTGGATAAATCATCTTCAGAGGTTTTCACAATCTCTTAACCCTCCTAAAAAATAGGAAAAGAGGACTGTCGTACGACAGTCCTCTTTTCCTTTATTTTGCCTGTGTTCCTCTCCCATAACCTCCAATCTGAAGCTATGCTTTGC
>URVL01000165.1 GCA_900551265.1 uncultured Eubacteriales bacterium
GGAAAAGACGTCTGCCAGTAAACGCCGTCATTTGCCCGAACGGTACTGTTCGGGTTATTGCTCCACAGATAGATCATGTCCCCGTGTTCTATTGTTTTCGGGCCGTACATTTCAAACAGGCGTACGTAATAACTGTCCTCATGCACACGATATTCCGGTACAAACGCGATATCGTGTTCTTTTAAAAATGCCCTTCGATACACTTTGGAAAAACACCAGGTAGCGTCCAGACCAAGCGGGACGACGCCGTTTTCCTGTTCTTCCAGAATGGGGAACTTGATGTAGTCCGGTTCGTTCTCCATGTCGCGTACGATCATGTCCAGCGCAAGCAGGTTATACCAGATGTCGTCTGCGTCCAGGAAGGAAACGTAATCGCTGCTGGCGGCTTCTTCTCCGCGTTGGCGGGCCATTCCGGGGCCTGTGTTCGCTGCCGTCGGCACAACCTTCACGCCTTCTATGGAAAGCGTTCTATCGGGTTCGTCCAACGCCACAATGATTTCAACGTCTTCAGGACGATAGTGGTTCTGTTGTTTTATACTGTTAACTGCTCGCAAAATCGTTTTTTCCGGTTCGTGATAGACCGGAATTACTACGGATAATTTCATACTTACTCCTTACCAGATTACATCGTGATACGGTTCAAATTTTTCTTTTGTATAAATATCGGTAATAATAAACCTTCTGTCGTGCCCTTTTAAGAATTTTCCGTCATTGTGTCCGCTGGAATGTACAGGAGCCTTTACCATATCGCCTACACTAATCGGTAACTGGGTTGAGCCAAGTTGATACTCATATCGTTTGGAGTCCTGCCCGGAAGAATAATAATATCCAGAAACGAATATCGCTGTCCCCGGATCGGTTGCAAGTGATAAAAAATGTTCGTCCCGGTCTGAATTTCTGTAAAAGCTCTGGTTTTGCAGCGGATTTCCATTTACCGTTTCCAGTGGGCCGGGGTCAATGCCGGTTTTGTTTCCTGCATTCAGGTTGTTGGCCTGCTGTCCTGTCGGGCTGTTTGCAATTTCGATATCCACACCGAGCTTGTCCATGGGTTCCAGTTTCGATACCGTCGTTGTACGGAACTGATCAAACTGGCTTTGGAACGTATTGGGCGCGGAAGAGGATAGGGAAGGGTTCGTGAGCGAATCAGCGTTTGCGCGTGTAAAGTCAGACGCATGCTGCCGCATTTCCTCAAGGCGCTTCATTTCCAACTGTACCTGACGCGCCATTTCATCCCGCATCTTTTCAATGCGGTTTAACTTTCGCTGCGCTTCCTCTACGGCCTTTTCCTGTAGCGCGATATTTCTCGGTCTGCCTTGAAAACTATAGTCGTTTGCCATATCATCACCTTTTAGAAAAAGGGAGGCCGGAGCGTGTCACCGCTTCCGGTTTGCGCCCTTCCGGGGCTTGACTGCAAAACCGGCTTCCGGCCTTAATCCCCTTTTTGCGTGTTGTCGTCCAGCAATGCTTTTAAGATTGTGCTGGATACGGCGATTTCCGACGTCTTTGTAACCGTTGCGGAAATCTCCTGTTTCCCGTCGCCCCAATCACACCAGTTTCTTAATGCAAAGATGGACATGGTGGAATTGTATTTGCCGAGCATGGCGCCAGAAGCGACGGTGTCTGACTGGATTTGTTCAAACATGCCTTTTATATCGGGAAAATATTTGTTTAGATAGTTATAAATTGTTCTGCGGTCCGTATCGGCATAGTGATAACTCAACCAACGGCTGAACTCTGTCTGCGTTGGAACGATAAGATATCCCTTTTCCGAAATTTCCTCACAAAAATTTTGGAACAAATCAATCAGTTCTTCTTTGCTTGCAAATTTTCTTGGTTTTCCTCTTACTTTTTCCATAGTAAATACCCGCCATCATCCCTCCGCACAAAACACACGTGCGGACCCGTCCTGATTATGAAAAAAAGAAGCATTATTTTTTCTTCTAATGCTTCTTTCTGGATTCATTATATTTCATTTTGGTTGCTCATTTTTCCGGAATTTTTCCGGAATTTAAGCGGCGATATAGCCAAGGCCAAGGGCAATCGCACGTATGACTGCGTTTCGGTGTTCGTAGGCGACAGACTTCGACAGGCCGACCTCCGTGCCTGCGCCGGACACGGTATGACTCTTTCGAAAGTACAGTAAGCAGATTAACTTTCTGTCTGTATCATCCAACTTTTTTAATACAGACTCGATAACCGCGTTTGTCAGATTAACGCGGCATAAAAACGCGTCTGTCGCGATGCTGATGACGGCTCTTTCCGTCGGGTTTGAAAACTGTCTGGCCTCGGCTATCAGGTATTTACGGCGTGATTCAACAATTTCCCAGTTGTAGTAATCTTCGAGCAGGTATTCCACGAAATTTTGTACACGTTTTTCAAGTTTTTTCAATAGAAACCTCCTGTATCATCACTTCCACACGCGGATCATCCGCATAATGCTTCCATATCCGCGCCTCTACAATCTGCGCGTCGTCACGATACGCAATCTGGTTTAAGCTGTCCGCTATCACTTTTCCGATGTTATCCCAGTCCGGCTTTTTCGTTGGCCGCAGCTTACCGGACTGCATCAGGTTCCGGCGTTTCCGGGATACCGATAGGGGAATGGCGTAATAAGCATGTACTTCCATCACGAGCGCCGCATTATCGTCAAAGCGCCAGCCGCCGCACTGGCTCCGGTATTCCATGGCAACCAGATTTTCATAAAGCGCCGTTCTGTCCGGCGTAAATGTCATCGTACGGCCTCCCACATGGGCAAAGCGCGGACGGCCTTTGCCCTGTGGTTCGCCTGGTATGGTAAATTTTATTTGCATGATTGTTCTTCTCCAAACAGATCATCTAAAGTGACGCCCAGCGCATGCGCAAGGCAAAGTGCCGTGTCTACGCGTGGAATACGGTGCCCATTTTCCCAGCTTGAGAGCGTACTTTCCGAACAGTATGCGCATGCCGCAAGCTTCCGCTGTGAAAATCCGCGTTTCTTACGGTAGTATCGGATGCGGTTTGTCATAGGCGATTCCTCCTATCCGTCCATCTTCGCACCGCAGTTGGGGCAGTAATTAGAGCCCTGCTAAACTGTGGGCAAACTTCATTTATGATTTGATAAATGATTATAAATAACGATCATACTTGGAAACGGCGCGTTGTGTCGTTTAATAGCGTCATGTTACTTTACACCTCTTCCGGCAAGACTGCCGTGCCGTCATACGCCGCGCGGAACCAGTTATGTTCCCCGTCGCCGGAAAACCACAGGTATTCCGGCCCGATTTCGCGCGGCACACGCTCGCCCTGCTGCTCCTGCCTGTGCCGCGTCAGCACGTCGCGCGCAATCGCGGCAAGCTCGTCCGTTACGGGGTTTTCCGCGCTGTACCCGGCAAACTGCCCCGGCGCGGATACCACGGCCTCTACCGTCTCGCCCCAGCCCGCGTCCACGCGGTTGAGCGCCACCCACATACACGCCGCGATCTCGTAGTCCGCAAGCCCCCGCGCCTCGCCGTACGCCATCTGCGCCAGCGCCGTTACGTCGGTTTCGTCCGGTACGTATGTAGGTATGACCGGCTGCATCAACAGGAACGCGGCGAATACTGTGGTGAATACTTTCATTTCCTGCACCTCACGGCAACCCCTGCCGCCACGGCTGCACATAACTTCTTTTTAATCATTCCGCGTAATTCCACATACAGCACATGCGGCTCTTAGTGCTGCCGGATTCCTTAAACGCTGCCATGCTTTGACGCTTGGTGCCCATCTAAATCCCCGTCCTTTCAATTTTTCGACTATTTCTTCTCCTTGCCGTTCATCAAATCGAATCATAACCCTGTTTGTAACCGGATCACTTTCAATTTCACCGCCATCAAATTGAATGATTTCCGCAGGCATCTCGTCAACGGCTTCTAGCTTCCTGACTCGCGCTTCTGCGGCCTTTATTCGTTGGTTGATGCTTGTCAGTTCATATGACGGAAATGGAGCCGTCTCCCAAGAATAGCCGTCTTTCACCGCCTGATCCAGCCTGGCGGCTTCTTCATCCGATAGCCCGTCCATCCCTACGCATGTCTTATATTTTCGATAATATTTGTTAATGGATTTCATTCGTTCCTGCTGCTTTCTCAAACATTCTATTTTATTTTGCAGTTTTTTTAGCGAGTCAGGATCGTCGGATGAAATGGATGTATTGTTCTCGGCGGCTTCGACGCGACTGTCATAATAGTCTGCTTTTTTGTCTGCTTCAATTGATTTGTTCATCAAATTTATGCTTTTTTCTCGCAGTCTTGGCAGCGCTGGACGGCCTACAATGTTTGGTTGTCCTAATGGAATGTCTTTTATTAAATCATAACTACGTTGAGCTGCAGTATTTGAATCGCTGCGTGCCTTGTTTGCGGCCATTTTCAGGCGTTCAATTCTCGCCTGTCGTCTCTCTTCATAATCACTTCTCCCTGGCATATCGATTCCCTCCACGATTTTTCATACATCTAAGTGTAACAATACACGCCACGCTGCCGCACAGAACGATCGGCCCCAGCAGCGCGCTTTGTACCGCCGCGGCACACAGCAGCACGGCCGCCGCAATCCCCGCCGTGTACCCGACGGCTACCGTACCCAGCCGCGCCGCGCGCCGTACCCTGCGCCGTGCCGCTGGCGTCACCGTGATCTTCACCCCGCCGATCGAGGTGGTCACCGCACGCATCTTTCTTGTCATCTGTTCTTTCCTTTCTACGCGCAGAAGAATTCTGCAAACTTGTCCGCGCCGTACTGTCCTCTGGTCAACTCGATCATCTCGCGCACGCTGTACGCTTCTTTCAACTCCGGAAGGCTTTTCAAAAATTGCTGCGTCCCGGCCTGGCACGCGCCTGTGATGACGCGGTACATCGTGACCGCTTCCTCGCGCGGGAGAATGCTTTCCAGCGTCAAATGGCGGTACTGCTCCGCGCCCCTGTCCGCCGCGTGCTTATACAGCAAGTCCGCAACGCCTTCCCG
>URVL01000166.1 GCA_900551265.1 uncultured Eubacteriales bacterium
TGCGACTGCCATGTTTTACAGCGCGGTGGCATGTTGTTTGCTGCCTGCCGTATTCAAACGGCGTCGGGCGAGGAAACGCGCGGCGTAGCTCGGCGCAAACTTTCAGGAGATGCGCATACGGATGTAAATTTGGAGCGTCGTACGCTTGCACGCGCCGTTTATCGCGCGGTGCTTCCGCATTTGGATAGAAAGCCCGAGTGGGGGATGCTTTCCGGCGTACGGCCGGCAAAGCTGGTCCGTTCCCACCTTGAGCACGGCGGCACGCTGCAGGGTGCGGCAGCTTTTTTGGAAAGAGAGTACTTTGTATCGCCCGCCAAGGCCCTGCTTTGTGCCAAAGCTGGGGAAATTGCTGCGGATCTCCATCGCAATTTTCAAGAAGGGGATTTTTCTCTATATGCGCACATACCGTTTTGTCCAACACGCTGTACGTACTGCTCGTTTATTACGTCGGCAGGTGACGCCTTTACGCGTTGGGGGGAATCCTATTTCCTGCGTCTGTTGGACGAACTTGCCATGATAGGACGGTTCCGTATGGAACGTTCCATGCGGGCTCGCAGCGCTTATATCGGAGGCGGCACGCCGGCAATTTATGACGCAGATCAGCTATTGCAGCTTTGTAAGGCTGTCAGAGATGCCTGTGGCGCGTTGCCGGAGGAGTTTACTGTTGAAGCAGGCCGTCCGGATGCCATTACAGCAGAAAAATTGGCGGCTTTTTCTACAGGCGGCGTCACGCGTTTGTGTGTCAACCCGCAGACAATGAATGATGCTACGCTTCGCCTGATTGGCCGTGCGCACACGGCGCAGGATACGGTACGCGCATTTCATCTGGCAAGAAAAGCTGGCTTTCACGAAATCAATTGTGACCTGATTGCAGGGCTTCCCGGTGAGACTGCTTCGGATTTTCATCATAGCCTTTCGCAGATTCTCTCACTCTCTCCTGAAAATATTACGGTTCATACGCTTGCCCGGAAGCGTGGAAGTGCATTTCATGAGCTGCATATGACTGCGACGCCCCCGGAAGAGGTCCTTGAGATGCTGGCGGATGCCGAAGCATGTCTAACTGCTGCGGGCTATACGCCGTACTATCTTTATAGGCAGAAATATACCGGAGGAGGCTTTGAAAACATTGGTTGGTCTAAACCTGGCCACACATGTTTTTATAATGTTTCTATGATGGAGGAAATCGGCGATATTTTTTCGGCGGGTTCTGGTGCGGTCACAAAACTGACTTCACATAAATTTGCGAGACTTACCAATCCCAAATATCCTGCGGAATACATTGCCGCGGTTAATCACATTTCCGAGCGTTATAACGCACTTCTGGCATACTATCAAAAATAAAATGTACTTCTTGAACATTGCCTTCAGCCGGAACGCCAAGCTTTTGCGGTAATTAAATCACCGGCGCCTTTGAAGGGAGATTCCTGTTTTGTGGCTGCAGAAAGGCCACAATAACTGAAACATCGATGAAAAGTTTGTTACCTGTGTGTATAGCATGTCTTCCGGTAGGATATGATATGTCAGCATATTCCGGAAGCTTTTGCCTACGACGGTGTGAAATTGTAAAAGGAGCATTCATGAGAAATTTTCATATTGAATACCGGAATTATTTGGAACTTTTTCAGATTAACGAACTGGCTGTAAAAAGCCCGGAATCGTTTGTCATGCGTTGTGAAAAAGGGTACCGCGATCACATTTCCGATGCAGCCGATACTGTCGTTTCGCGCATGGGAATTTCGCGCGTTGTCATGCTGGCAGGCCCGTCTTCCTCCGGCAAGACGACGACTGCGCATCGACTGACAGACGAACTGAAAATGCGCGGTATTCATGCGGAAACGATCAGTATGGACGATTATTTCCAAACTGTGGATCGTACCGACAATACGATTGACTACGAAGCGCCAGAACGCATGGATATTGAACTTCTACGGGAACATATTGCAATGCTTGATGCCGGCGCACAGATTGATATTCCGCATTTTGACTTTACGACTGGTATTCAGTCAAAGGGTTCACGCTCCCTGAAGCTGGGCGACGGGGAAGTGGCAATTTTTGAGGGAATTCATGCGCTTTCAGATTTGTTCTGTTCAGTAGGTGATCCAACCGGTATCTATATCAGCGCGCGCATGCGTGTGACAAAAGACGGCGCCATATTTATGCCGCCGGATTGGCTTCGTTTTGTTCGCCGGAGTGTTCGAGATGAGCTTTTTCGCAATTCCAGTTTTCGCCGGACGTTGGGACTTTGGAAAAATGTAAGAAGAGGTGAAGACCGGTACATCATTCCTTCGAAGGAAAACGCTCATGTCCAGATTGACACGTCATTTGCTTATGAACCCTGTCTTTTCACGCAGTTTGCCGTAAACGAACTGGCCTCGCTTCCAAAGGAGGAATTACAGGACCGCGGACTTTTGGGTATTGCAGAGGCCCTTTCCGAGTTTTCTGCCATTTCACCGTCGTTTGTTCCAAAGGATTCGTTAATGCGTGAGTTTATCGGCACTGCCGGGCTTTAATTGTTTACTGAACTTTAACTTTCACCTGTATTGCTATTCGACGGCGTTTGATATATAATTAAAGAGCTAAAAGGTATAGAAACGTCATGTTAAGCCCAATTTGCTGGTTTTTCAATATTACTTATTATTCTGTGAGGAGTGTGTGATACATGGATGCAAAAGTACGCGAAATATTGATGAAAGTCAAGGAATCCGCTGTAGACGCCGGACGCAGCGCCGGTAAGGTTGCGACGGATCTGATGAACCAGGCAAAGCTGAATCTCCGTATTGTAGAGCTCAATTCTGAAATAGAGAGTGCTTATAAGAATTTGGGAAAAATGCTTTATGCCGTACATAACGGCATTGAGATCCCTGCCGATTCCATTGATGAGACGCTCACTGAAATTGACGCCAAAAAAGCGGAAATTGATGAGATTCGTGAGAGTTTACAGAAAGCAAAAGCCGGTCTGGTCTGCCCGGTATGCGGAAAATATGTTGGTAAAAAAGCGGCATATTGTTCGGCTTGCGGTACAAAAATTGAGCGTGAGTGCGAGTCCTGTTGCGATGAAGAAGACAGTTTTTCTGTCCCCGCGGCTGACGGGTGCTGTGACGGCGATGCGTTTGAGGAACCGGAAGATTGTACGTGCGTTCAGGAAGAAGAAGTGCCGTCTGGTGAAGAACAGCCCGTTTCAGAGGCTGGTGACGGTTGCCAAATTACAGAGGATGGAGAAGAAAACGCATAATTGTAAGTGTGGCTCATAGGGGGATGTCAATCCCCCTATCTTTTCATATTTTAAGCGTTGGAGTTATTTATGGACATACTATTTAAAGATATAACAGTTGTTACAATGGATCCTTTAAAACCTGTTCTTGAGCACGCATATTTGGGGGTGTCCGATGATAAGATAGTATACGTTGATACCAAGGAGCCGGAGGAAACCGCTGCAAAAATCATTTGTGGAAAGGACCGCGTTCTCATTCCCGGACTTGTCAATGCGCATACGCATATCGCCATGACGGCCCTCCGTGGTTATGCGGATGATCAGACGCTGACATCATGGCTGTTTGACCGTATTCTCCCTGCGGAAGACCTGTTGACCGATGAGATGGTTTATCACTGCGCCCGGCTCGGTATTCTAGAGGCTATTGCTTCCGGTACTACTGCAATTTGCGATATGTACTTTTCTATGCCAGAAATAGCTCGTGCTGCGAGCGAACTTGGTATCCGCGCACATGTTGGCAACGTACCTCTGGAGACAGGAGAAGGATTTCAGCTTACAGATGGTTCTATTTCTGAAACCTATGAACTTCTTGATCGATTTGCCAATGATCCGTTGATTACAATTTTTACGGGTGTTCATGCCGTTCACAACTCCAATCCTTCGGTTTGGAGTTGGGTCAACAGTATGGCTGAGAAGTATTCATTGCCTGTTTCCATGCATATGTCCGAAACTGCGGAGGATGTTGCATCCTCCATCCGCAAGTTTGGAAAAACGCCGACGGCCGCTTTGGAAGAATCCGGTTTGTTTTCTTATCCGGCTGTTGCAGCGCACTGTGTGCATCTGACGGATGAGGATATATTTATTATGAAAAAATATGGCGTTACTGCGGCAAGTTGCCCCGTAAGCAATTTAAAACTTGCCTCTGGAGTTGCGCCGCTGGTCAAGCTGAAAGAGGCAGGTGTTAACATTGCGCTAGGAACGGATGGTGTTGCTTCTAATAACAATCTAGATATGTTTGAAGAGATGAAACTTTCCGTACTTCTGCAAAAAAATCTAACGGGAAATGCCGCTGCACTTTCCGCATATGATGCGCTGTATTTCGCTACAGTGGGAGGAAGTGTGGCGCTGGGACGGGCAGATTCGTGCGGCAGGCTTATGGTGGGGCTTGATGCTGATATTGTAATGCTGGATTTCAGCGCACCGCATCTCAATCCCTGTTATAACGTCATATCTAATATTGTCTATGCGGCTCGCGGTTCCGATGTTGAACTTACCATGGTACGCGGTCGTATCTTATATGAAAACCGGCAGTTTGTGTCGGTAGACCCGCAAAAGGAGATCGCCGACGCGAAGGCGCTGGTAGTACCTGTTATTCGTGGCTGATAGAGCCGGTTTCTGGGAGGAACCTCATTGAAGAAGTTCAGAACTCGCTCACAAAAGCAGAGCTTCTTAGAAGGCGCTCTGATACTGATGCTTGCGAATGTCATTATCAAACTCATTGGCGCCGTTTTTAAGATTCCGCTAAAAAATCTGATTGGCGGAGATGGCATGGGAATTTACAATACGGCCTACACGCCGTATGCTTTCCTGTTGACAATTGCAACGGCAGGTATTCCGGTTGCTGTCAGCCGCATGGTGGCAGAAGCGAACGCACTTGGCAGAACAGGTGAAATTAAGCGTATTTTTCATATTTCTCTGGTTACATCTG